>JAZFUB010000302.1:0-4319 GCA_036447015.1 Thermoguttaceae bacterium
CGACACCGTAGGGTTGGATTCTTGTGGTACAGTTGGGCTATAATGGGATCGCGTCGAGTGTGTTGTTTAGCGGCGGGGCTTGCCCCGCCGCTAAACAAAAGAATCGAACCCACCCACTTTGGAGAGGATTACCATGAAGTATCCCACTGCCCTGTTTCTAGTCGCGATCGCCCTGCTCGGGCCGACGCTCGCCGTTGGTGCCGAGGCCGCGCGACCGCCCAACATCGTCTATCTGCTGGCCGACGACCTGGGCTACAACGAGTTGGGCTGCTATGGCCAGAAATGGATCAAGACGCCGCACATCGACCGGATCGCGGCCGAGGGGATCCGGTTCACGCGGCACTACTCGGGCAATGCGGTTTGTGCCCCGTCGCGATGCTGCCTGATGACCGGCAAGCACCCGGGCCATGCCTACATTCGCGACAACGGCGATCCGCGGCACTTGCAGCATCTCAAGGAGCAATACGGCTGGGAGTTTCCCGGCCAGAACCCGATCCCCGACGCCGAAGTCACCATCGCCGAGATTCTCAAGCGCAAAGGCTACGCGACCGGGGCCATGGGCAAGTGGGGGCTGGGACATTTCGGCACCACCGGCGACCCCAACCGACAGGGCTTCGATCTGTTCTACGGGTTCAACTGCCAACGCCATGCCCATAACCATTATCCGAAGTTCCTCTGGCGAAACTCGACGAAGGAGATTCTGCCCGGTAACGATCGGACCCTCTATGGCGAAACCTACTCGCAGGACAAGTTTACCGAAGTTGCGTTGGAGTTCATCCGCAGCAACCGACAGCGTCCGTTCTTCCTCTACATGCCGTACGCGATCCCGCACCTTTCGATCCAGGTAACCGACCAGTCGCTCGCACAGTACAAGGGCAAGATTCCGGAGGAAGACTACACGCATCGGGGTTATCTCAAACATCCGACGCCGAGGGCCGGCTATGCGGCCATGATCAGCCATCTCGACCGTGACGTCGGTAAAATCATGTCGCTGTTGAAAGAACTCGGGCTCGACGAGAACACGCTGGTGATGTTCAGCTCGGACAACGGCCCGACCTACGATCGACTGGGCGGTTCCGATTCGGACTTCTTCGAGTCGGCCGGTGTGTTTCGCGGCCTGAAAGGGAGTCTGTACGAGGGCGGCATTCGGGTGCCGCTGGTCGCGCGTTGGCCGGGCAAGATCGCGCCGGGGACCGTGACCGACCACCTGTCGGCCTTCTGGGATATCATGCCCACGATCGACGAGGTCTCCGGGCCAGTTCCGGCTGAGGAAGCGGTCGGGCCGATCGAAACCGACGGGATCAGTTTCGCACCGACGCTGCTGGGCCAGCCCGACAAGCAGCAACCCCGCAAATACCTCTACTGGGAGTTCCGCGCCTATGGCGGTCAGCAGGTGGTTCGCATGGACAAGTTCAAAGGCATCCGTCAGAACATGGGCCGCAAGGACAACCCCAACCCGTTGAAAATCGAACTGTACGATCTGGCCGCCGATCCGAGTGAGAAGAACGACATCGCGGCCGATCAACCCGAGGTGGTGGCAAAGATCGAAGCGATCATGCGCGAAGAGCACACGCCGAGCAAACTGTTTCCGGTACGTGTGCTGGACAAACCGTAGCACTGCATCGCAAGCGTGTTTAGCGGCGGGGATTGCCCCGCGCGTTTTTGCCGACCAGCACAGTTCGAAACACGCGGGGCAAGCCCCGCCGCTAAACGACGATGGCGTGCCAAACCGTAAGTAATGAGAGATAGCCAACCGATGGAGCAAACCGGCTACGAGCGGCTTGTGACGACGCTTGCCCATAAGGAGCCCGATCGGGTTCCGTTTGATTTGGGCGGTTCGATGGTCACCGGCGCAAATGTCCATGCCTTGAGTGCGTTGCGCAAGCATCTCGGTCTGCCGGGCGAGGCACGCGTGCTCGATCGGGTCACTCAGATGGCCGAGACGGGTGACGACGTTCGCGAGCGGCTTGGTGTCGATGTCAAGAATGTCGGGCCGTTGCCGCCTTGCAATCAGGGTCCGGCCGAGGACCAGGGGATTCAAGGCGATCACTACCGGCTGATCGACGAATTCGGCATGGCATGGCGGATGCCCGTTCGCGGCGGCCACTACTACGATCTCGACCACAGCCCCTTGGCCGACGCTGAGACGGTACGCGACGTCGAACGTTATCCGTGGCCCGACCCACTCGACCCGGCTCGCTATGAGGACCTTGCACAGCGGGTCGATCAGGTGGTTCTCGGCGAAAAGCGGGGCGTTGTCTTAGGACGCATGCATGCGGGCATGTGGGAACATGCGATGTGGATGCGAGGCTACGAGCGGTTCCTGAGCGATATGGCGCTGAACCCGAAATTGGTCCACGCCATCATGAGCAAGCAACTCGAACTGAAGATGCAATACTGGGGACGGGTCCTCGAACTGGTCACCGACCACACGCTCGTTATTTCGACGGCCGACGACCTGGGCTCGCAGCAGGGGTTGCTCGTGTCGTTGGACATGTACGAGAAGCTGATCTGGCCCTACCATAAGCGGCTTTTCGACTTCCTCAAGAGCAAGGCCCGAACGAAGGTCTACATCTTCTTCCACAACGACGGCGCGATCTACGAGACGATCCCGTTGTTGATCGAGGCGGGCGTCGATATCCTGAACCCGTGGCAGGTCAACTGCCGGGGCATGGACGACACGAAACGCTTCAAGCGAGAGTTTGGCAGCGAATTGAGCGTCTGGGGCGGCAGTTGCGATACGCAACGGGTTCTGCCGTTCGGCACACCGCAAGAGGTACGCGACGAAACGCGACGGCGCATCGAAGACCTCGCCCCCGGCGGCGGCTTCGTGTTCGCACCGATTCACGTGATCCAGGGCGAAGTCCCGCCGGCCAACATCATGGCCTGGTGGGAAACATTGCAGGAGTACGGTGCGTACGGGTGAGTGCCATCGTCGTTTAGCGGCGGGGCGTGCCCCGCGGGTTTAGAACTGCTCTGGTCGGCGGAAACGCGCGGGGCAAGCCCCGCCGCTAAACACGGTTGTGATGCAACCGAGCGCTGTAGCGCTACGCCTTGCGGATCTTTTCCCGGCCTTCGGTCACCTGCTTGGTTGCGTTGCGGGTGTCGATCACCAGTTGGGCGTGCCGGACGATTTCGTCGCAATCGTACGACGAGTGGTCGGTGGCGATCAGGATGCAATCCTGCGAGGCCAGGAACTCGGGCGTCAACTCGACGCTCTCCATGTGCGACAGCTCGTGACGACGCAAACGCGGTAGCTTCGGGACATGCGGGTCGTTGTACGTCAGTTCGGCGCCGCGGGCAAGGAGCAACTCCATCAGTTCCAGCGACGGACTTTCGCGCATGTCGTCGACGTCTTTCTTATAGGCGACACCCAACAGACAGATCTTGCTGCCGCGGATCGGCTTGGTCGACTCGTTCAGTGCTTCCTGCAATCGCTGGATCACGTAATGCGGCATGCTCATGTTGACCTCGCCGGCCAACTCGATGAATCGCGTTGTCATGCCGACGCGTCGGGCGACCCAGCTCAGATAGAACGGGTCGATCGGAATGCAATGCCCGCCGAGCCCCGGGCCAGGGTAAAACGCCTGGAACCCGAACGGTTTCGTCTTGGCCGCATCGATCACCTCCCAGACGTCGATGCCGATCCGGTCGAAAAGCATCTTCAACTCGTTGACCATCGCGATGTTGACCGAGCGGTAGGTGTTTTCGACGATCTTGCACGCCTCGGCCACCTCGCAACTGCTCACGGGAATCACCTCGACGACCGCATGGTTGTAGAGCGCACTCGCCAGACGACAGCTCTGCGGGTCGATGCCGCCGACGACCTTGGGGATCTTATCGGCCGAGAAGGTCGGATTGCCCGGGTCTTCCCGTTCGGGGCTATAGGCCAGATAAAAATCTTGGCCGACTTTCAAGCCGCTCTCTTCGAGGATCGGCAACATCACGTCGCGCGTCGTCCCGGGGTAGGTCGTGCTCTCGAGAACGACGAGCTGGCCCGGGCGAAGCGTTTTGGCGATGGTTCGGGTGGTGGCCTCGACGTACTTCAGGTCGGGGTCGCGGCTTTCGGAAAGTGGCGTGGGCACGCAGATCAAGATGGCGTCGGCCTCGCTCAGCCGGCCCATGTCGGCCGTCGGCTCGAGCGTGTTGCCTTTGACGCATTGGCCGATCCAGTCCGACGGGATGTGTTCGATGTAGCTCTCGCCGGCCAGAAGCCGATCGACCTTCGTCTGATCGACGTCGAAACCCATGGTGCGAAATCCGGCCGCAACGAATGCCCGAACCAACGGCAGCCCCACGTATCCGAGTCCGGTTATACC
>JAZFUB010000303.1:0-9136 GCA_036447015.1 Thermoguttaceae bacterium
ATGCCAGGGTAGTGGGAAGCCGAACGATCCGCCGGACAAGCCGGCGGGATTCCGAAGCTACTGGGGCAGTCGGTGTTAGTGGAAAGCCGAACGATCCGCCGGACAAGCCGGCGGGATTTGTGTAAAACAACGAGGGCTTACACCCCGGGCTATTGACTGTCGCCCCTTCGAGGCTAGAATCGTTTGCCTGTTCATCCAACGCACGGACCGGAGACGGCGATGTTCGAGAATTGGACCAAGGAAAGACTCTTCCGTATCGGACGGATCGTCGGGCTGGTGGTGCTGGTTGGCGTGGGACTTTGGAAGACGGGGCTCTGGAAGACGTCCGACGGGCCGGCTCGCGGTCGGGTTGCCGTGGTGCGCCGTTGCCAACGGGTGATGGGCACGTCCTGCACCTTGGCGGCGGTCGTGCCCGCGCGGCGTCAGGCTGAGGCCCGGGCCGTGCTCGGCGAGGTCGAATCGGCCATCCGTGCAATCGAAGGGCGGATGAGCAGTTGGTTGGATGCCTCCGAAATCTCGCGTCTGAACGCGGCTTCCATGGGCCGGAAGGTGCCGTTGTCGCCGGCAGTGCTCACCGTGTTGGGCGTCGCACGCGATGCGGCCGAAGCGACCGACGGAGCCTTCGACGTGACCTGCCGGCCGCTGATCGAATTGTGGCGAGAAGCCGGACAACGCGGAGCACTGCCCGATGCGACGCAACGGAAGACGGCCCGAGCTCTGTCCGGTTGGAAACTGATCACACTGCTGCCGGACGGGGTCGTCAAACAGAGCGATACGGCCCGAGTCGACTTGGGCGGCATCGCCAAGGGATATGCCATCGATCGGGCCATCGACGTCCTTCGCCGGGCCGAACTGGGCGGCGTACTGACCGGCGGGCTGGTGGACATCGGGGGCGATCTGGCCTGCTTCGGCACACCGGCCGAAGGGCGATTCTGGTCGGTCGATCTGCAGGACCCGTTCGCAACCGAGCCGCTCGCCACGCTCCAACTGCGTGAAGGGGCCGTTTGTACCAGCGGCAACTACGAGCGGTTTACCGAAATCGACGGTCGCCGCTACAGCCACATCCTGGATCCCCGCACCGGACTGCCCGCCGACGCGGTGCCGTCGGTGACGGTGGTTGCCGAAACGGCCATGGTCGCCGACGTTTGGGCAACCGCCCTGAGTGTGCTGGGCCCGGACGGCCTGCGGCGGTTGCCCGTGGGAGTCGAGGCCCTGATGGTGACCGGCACCAGGCAAGAGGAGCGAATCGTGGCGACACCCGGCTTGCGGAAACTGCTCAAAAGGCCGTTGCCGAAGCGACTCGAACGGTTGGTGGTTGTTGGCGGTTAGCCGGACAGGAATCGCTCGCGCAGCGCACGGATCCACCAAGCCCACCGGCGGCGACCGGTGGGACGATGTGCCAAGCGAGGCTGCCCGTGGCGTGATGCCGGTCCCACCGATCGCCGTCGGTGGGCTTGGCAGTGGGTTCCTGCGTTAAGTCGCCGTGCCGGCGACGGCTAAACGACTGAGTGAATACGCCGCAACTACCCGCGCCATTCGGTCTCGTCGACGGTCGTTTTGAAGTCGGCCACGACCCGATCCGGCAACGTTTCGTCGGCCACGGCGGCCATGTCCTGGGCCGAAGGCTTGCCGACGTAGAGCATGCTTGCTCGGGGGCATTTCTGCCGAGCTACCGTGAAGTCGGCATCGGACTCGTATCGATCGTAGTCGATCACCGGCAGATTCCCCTCCATCGTCATCAACTCGGCCTTGCGGCTACAGGCCGTGCATCCGATGCATCCGATCTCGCAGACCGCCTTCACTTGCGGGCCTTTGTCCTGATTCGAGCAGGCGACGACGAGCATCCGATCGACCTTGAAGGGGACCATCGTGATGATGTTGCGAGGACAGACCGCGGCACACGCCTTGCAGCCGATGCATTTTTCATAGTCGACGACCGACAGCCCGCTGCGTGTATGGATGGCGTCGTACTTGCATGCCCGAGTGCAATCGCCCAACCCCAGACAACCATAGACACAGCCCTGGACACCGGCCACTAAGTTTGCAGCGATGCATGTCGGCTCGCCGTCGTAGGGGACTCGCTGCAGACGTTGGTTTTCATCTGCCGCGCAATGCACGACGGCCCGATAGGGCAGGCTTTCGGTAACCTCGACGCCCATGATCTGGGCCAGCCGTTGCGAACACGCATCGCCGCCGGGAGCGCAGAGCGTCACGTCGGCGCTGCTGCCGACGATCGCCTCGGCATAATCGCTGCAGCCGACGAAGCCGCAGCCCCCGCAGTTGGCGCCCGGCAACGCCTCGGCGATGGCTTCGACCTTGGCATCGACCTCGACGTGAAAAGCCCGATTGGCCCAGCCGAGCACACATCCCATGGCAACGGCCAGCAGCCCCAACACAAGGGCCGCGGTGATCATGGTAACGGTCGTAACACTGGTGAGCATTGGAATCGGCCTTTTGGCAATCACTTCAAAAACAGACTAATCGCGTTCTCAATCCCTTTGTCGACGCCGGTGAAGCCCATGAACGCCATGGCCATGATGCCGGCCGTGATCAGGCCGATGCCGGCCCCCGCAAGCGGCTTGGGGACGTCGCACATATCGAGTTCTTCGCGGATACCGGCCATCAACGTGATGGCGATCGTGAAACCCACGCCGCCGCCCAGCGCCAACGCGAGTGCCTCATGCAGCATCCACGGCGAGGTCGGGTCCTGCATGCGTTTCATGATCTCCAGACACGCGAACAGGATCGCACAGTTGGTCGTGATCAGCGGCAGGAACACGCCGAACGACTTGTAGAGGTGGGGGAAGAACTTCCGGACCACCATTTCGACGAACTGCACCGACGACGCGATCACGAAAATGTACATGATGTAGCTGAGCACCGACAGGTCGACCGTCTGCTGAGGGTTTCCCCCGACCGCATTCCACACCCAGGTTGGCAACGGAGCTTCCGGGCGGAGGATGAAGTAGGTGAAGGTCCAGCTCAGCAGTGCAGCAACGGAGATGACGAACGTCACCGCGAAGCCCATGCCCGCGGCCGTATCGACGCGCCGCGAAACGCCGAGGAACGGACAGATGCCGACGAAGTAGTGCAGCACGAAATTATTGATCAGTGCGGCGCCGATGCCGATCTGTACCAGCGAAATCAGTGTATCCATCGATCAACTCTCCTTCCGTCGCTGCCCGATCCACTCGGCAAGTCCCAGCAGGAGCCCCAGCGTCAGAAACGCGCCGGGCGGCAGGACCATGATTCCCCACGCGGGCCAACTCTCGGGCAGCACGGCCCAGTCGAACCAGGTGCCGGAGCCGAGTATCTCGCGAACCGTCGCGATACTGCCCAGGGCCAGTGCGAAGCCGAGCGACATGCCCACGCCGTCGGCAACCGCCGTGCCGACGTTCTGCTTCGACGCACAGATTTCGCATCGGGAGATAATCAGACAGTTGACGATAATCAGCGGCACATAGGGGCCCAGTTCTTTGCTCATCTGGTACAAATAGGCGGCCAGCAGCCGATCGGCGATGGTCACGAACGTGGCGATCGTCAGCGTGAAGACCAGGATCCGCAGGTGCGGTTTCAGCAGCCCTCGGATCAGGCTGATCATGATGTTGGCCGAGATCAGCACGAACGCGGTCGCGGCGGCCATGGTCATCGCCGGCTTCATCCCGCCGGTAACCGCCAATGTGGGGCACATGCCCAGCAGTTGCCGATAGACCGGGTTCTCCGGCAGGATACCGCCGAGGAATCGTTCGGCCGCGGTGGGTCCGTCGTCAGTCATGATTCGTCTTCTCTCGATCGTGTGTTGAATAGGCGACATCGTAGGGTGCGTCTGGACGCACCATGGACTGCCATCCAACTCTTGATTTCACGATGGTGCGTCCAGACGCACCCTACGGTGTCTCGCCATACGCCGCGACCGCCTCTTTGAGATTCTCGATCGTGTCGTTGACGATCTGGACGACGCTATCCGAGGAAATCGTCGCTCCGGAAAGGGCTCGAATCTCGTTGGTGCCGGCCGCCGGATCGGTCTTCACGACGGTGACACGCTGGTCGGTTGGCTTGCCGGCGAACTGCTGCCGGAACTCGTCCTCGGTGATGTAGTTCCCCAGCCCGGGCGTCTCTTTCTGGTCGAGCACGTAAATACCGGTGATCGTCGCGAGATCCGGATCGAGGCCGATCAACAGGTCGATGCGGTCGGCAAAGCCCAATCCGGTGCCGGGAAGGACCCAGCCGACGTGGCGGCCGTCGGTCCCGTTGGCCCGATAGACGCGCGTCGGCTTGCCGTTGGTTCCGGTCACGACGACCTCGACGGTCTTTGCCTTATCGGCTCCCTCGACCAACCGGGGAATGACGTCGTAGGTTTCGTTTCGTTTGTTCTCTTCGATGATCGGACCGAGCGTGGTCTGCACACCGGCCAGCGCCCCGCCGTAGAGCAGCGCCAATAGGATCACCAGCCATGCCTGGCCGATGTAGTTGCCTTTTTGCGGTGTTTCGGTCATGACATTTCAGTGTCCTGTTTCGACGACATTCCGAGGGGGCGAGGGATGGTCCAACGGTTGATCAGCGGGACGGCCGAGTTCATCATGAGCACGGCGAACATGACGCCCTCGGGATAGCCGCTGAACAGTCGTATCAACACGATCAGCAGCCCGATGCCCGCGCCGAACAGCAGCTTGCCCTTCGAGGTCATCGGGCTGGTGACCGGATCGGTGGCGATGAAGAACGCTCCGAACAGCAACGCCCCGCTGATCAGATGTTGCAACGGACCGAGCGGCGTCACGTGGGCCAGATGCCCAAGCTCGACCAGCAGCAGCACGGCAACGACGATGCCCACGGGAATTTCCCAGGAGATCACGCGGCGACAGACCAGGTACAGGCCGCCGATCAGCAGGGCAATCGCACTGGTCTCGCCGAGCGACCCGTTGACCGTTCCGACCAGCAGGGCCCAGATGTCCGGGACCGCTTCGGATTGTTTTGCCAGCGAAAGGGGTGTTGCCCGGGTGAGCACTTCGAGTTTGGCTTCGCTAAGCACAAAGGCCGACGCACCGAGTTCTCTGGCGAAACTGAGCATCACGAACGCGCGGCCGACCATGGCCGGGTTGAAGATGTTGTATCCCAGGCCGCCGAAAACGACTTTCCCCAGCCCAATCGCCGTGACCGACCCGATTACGGCCACGTACCAGGGCGCACTCCAGGGCAGCGACAGACCGAGGATCACGCCGGTCAGGGCGGCCGAGTAGTCGTCCAGCGGCACGGGCCGGCGCCGCATCCGAGCACATAGGGCCTCCGTCGCCAGACAGCAGAGCACGCAGAGCCCCACCTGGACGACCGCGTACCAACGAAAGACGAAGATCGCCACGGCAAGCACCGGAACCAGCCCGATGAGCACATCGAGCATCATCCGTCGCGTGGTCGAACCGGTGTCCGAGAGATGGGGCGACGGAGCCACGCGAATCCCCGGAGGAATCGGGCTCGAAGCGGTCGTCTCTTTCTTCTCGCCACCGTCGGCTTTCGTCATAACCACTCCTACGACGTCATCACCTTGCCCAAGCGGATCAACTGCACCAAGGGGAGGTTGGCCGGACAGGCGTAGGCACAACATCCGCATTCCATGCAGGCGGAAACATGGTAGCTGCGTGCCAGGGCTTCGTTCCCCGCCCGGGCAGCCAAGGCCAACCTGGACGGCACCAGACGCATCGGACAGACATCGACGCACCGACCGCAGCGGACACACGTTGTTTCGACGCCCGGCAGAACCTCGTCACGCGAAAGGACCGTAATCCCGCTGGTTCCCTTCGTCACCGGTGTATCGAGGTCGGCCAAGGTGAATCCCATCATCGGTCCACCGGCCACGACTCGCACCACATCGTCGCACAGTCCGCCACAACACTCGATCAGATCGCGATATGCGGCACCGATCGGCACCAACAGGTTCTTCGGCTGCCGGATGCCGGCCCCCGAGACCGTGACGACGCGATGCGTCAGCGGCTTGCGGCGAATCACGGCCCGGGCCAACGCCGCGGCCGTCGTGACGTTGATCACCACGACGCCGACGTCCAAAGGCAATCCGCCGCACGGCACTTCCCGGCTCAGCGCGGCATCGATCAACTGTTTCTCGCCGCCCTGGGGGTATTTGGTTTTCAATACACGGATCCGGGCGTCCGTACCGTCGGCCGCACGTCGCATCGCCTCGATCGCTGCCGGCTTGTTGTCCTCGATGCAAACGGCCACACGCTCGGCACCGGTCGCGTGCCGGCCCAACAGGGCACCGCATACGATCGACTCGGGCGATTGCCGCATCAGGCGATCGTCGGCCGTCAGATAGGGCTCGCACTCGCAACCGTTGATCAGCAGCGAATCGATCGGCTTCTTTTCGTTCCGAGTCAGTTTGACGTGCGTGGGAAAGGCGGCCCCGCCGAGCCCGACCAGGCCGGCCTCCAGGGCCGCGTCGGCGATCTCTTGCGGTTCGTATTGCAGGAGCCCGTCGGTCGGCCAGTCGCCGCCAAGCACGTCTTCCAGCAGAGCGTCACCCTCGATGGGTTGCTCGTCGGCCGCCTCGATCGGCAGGACGGGAACTCGACGGCCGTTGGGCAGTGTGGCCATCGTCTGACGTCCGATGGTGCCGGTAATGCTTGCATGGACCGGCGCCGAAACGAACCCGACGGCCTGGCCGATCCGCTCACCGAGCGTCACGTCGGATCGCGGTTTGACGGTCGCCTCGCAGGGGGCCCCCAGGTGCTGCAACAGGGCGATACGCACCCGAGCCGGCGTGGGCAGGACTTCGATCGGCGTGTCGGCCGCGCTCGCCTTGCGCTCCGGCGGATGAATTCCCCGGGCAAACGAACCCTTTCCGGCCATGGCGGTACTGTGGGCAGTCATGCGTCTTTCGTGTCACACCCTACTGTCGCAGCGCGGCCTTCGCACACGCCAGGCCCAGTCCCAGCCCGGTGATCGCCCCGACAAGCTGCATCCAGGGGTTCCAAAGCGTTGCGAGCGCGGAGCCGACGATCGCCATGGTGATCGGCAGCAGAAAGAGACCGGCCGACGCGATGACGAGTTGCCGGCCGATCAACGTCGGGCTTTCGGCCTCGTTCGCTTGCGGCTGTCGATCGACGGGACATTGCGAGCAGTTGGGGCAACTCATGTTCGTTGCCCCGTTGCCGGAGCCTCACTCGGTTGGCGATGAACTAAATTGTCTATTGTGTCTATCTTGTTTATAGGAATTCGGCTATTCGCCGTCAAGGAGCCCTGTTGGGGAGAAAAGAACGACCGATGGGACGCCCCACGGACCGCGAGGCTCCGGTAACTCGTCAGAGGAACTGTGTCCAGCACTCAGCCGATCGGTCTACTCGTCGGCGTAGACCCGCGTGCTCTCTTGCTTGATGACGGGCGAGTCCATCCCATCGGCCTGAAGTTGAACGTGCACTCGCAGGTCGCCCGGCCGAAGGCCTTGCGCTCGGACGCGGTAGGTCGTGTCGGCCTTGGCGGCCAAACGCGGAAGCGCCTCGAAACGGACACTGTTTCCTTCCACCGCATAGCGAACGGGCCCTTCGGCCGACAGCGGCTGCATCTGCGGCAGGGTCACCAACAGCCGAATGTTGGTGGCGGCCTCCGATCCCTTGTTCAGCACGCGCACTTCATAAGTCGTTTGGCCGCCGACCTCGATCGGATCGTTGACGTCGATCACCTCGAAGTGGACCTCCGCAAAGCCTTCCACGGCGACGGTTTGTTCGTGCTCGGCCGTCAGCCCATTCTCCGTAGAACCTCGCAACCGGATTTGCTGGTCACCGGTCTCGATCGGCATCGTCACCAGCCCGACGGTTCCCGTTTCGTTGGTGGGAAGTTCTTCGAGGTTCCATCGGACCGTTTGGTCGGCCTCGTCGTAGTAGCCCGCGTTGTCGGCACTGACGAACTTCAGGCCGCTAGGCAGATAGGCCACCAATTCGACTTGTTGCGCCGGGGCGGTGCCCGGATTACTCACCGACAACTTGTAAACGGCCTCGCGCTCGAGGTACCGTTTCCTCGGTCCGGCGACGGCGACGGCCAACTTGGGCGCAATGACCTCGATATCGAGTCGATCATCGGCTCTGAGGTTGTAATCACCTTGCACGGTCAGGACATTGATCACGTGGCCGGCTCGGGTGGCGCTGAGCGACAATTCCAACTTGCGGCTCTCGCCCGGCTTGAGTTCGCCGATTTCGTATTCCAGCGCGCCGCCGGCCTCGTGCTGTAAGCCGACGGGCACAGTTTCGGTCAAGACGATGCCGGTGGCCGCACCGCTGCCCGGATTGGAAACTTCGATCACCAAGGTCATTGTCTCGCCGACGAGCACCTGGGCGGGAGCCGACGTCTTGACGACCAACTCCGGCTTGGTGGCAATGGATCGGGCCGAGGCATTGGCACTGAATCGGACCATGGCAACGCTGCCGATTTCACCCTCGGCGATCGGCATCAGTTGGATCTCGACGGTCGATTCGTCGCCCGGCTTGAGCGTTCCCAACTGCCAGACCAGTTCGCCGGACATTCCCTGCGAGGCACGCGGGGTGGTGCCGATCAGCTGAGTGCCCTTGGGGATCAGATCGTGGATCTCGACGTTGTCGGCGGCGATCGTGCCGTCGTTGGCGACCGTTATCTTGAACGTGGCTGGACGGCCAACCTGAATCTCCAGCGGCGCCATCTTCTGGATGATCAGGTGCGGACTCTGCGGCCCCTCGAGTTGTCTACTGCCCGGTTGCCCGGTGCCCTCGCTGGTCGGCAACGGCAAAGCGCTGGATGCGTGTGCGCCCAACGGGGAAGGGCCGCCGTATCGGCTCTCTGTGGCTGGGGCGTCAAGTGGGCTTTGGGCGATCAGTGCAGGCATCGCTACAGGGATCAAACCCGGCGGTGGGGTCGTCGCCAAGCGGTTTGGTTGCCCGGCGGTCGAGAGTTGCGAGGGTTCCGTGGTGAGACGATTCCCCTGCGGCATCCCGGCCAGTACTTCCTGCCGTGGTGGTGGATCGGAGAAGCCCTGGAAAGGCGCCGGATTGTTCGGCCTCAGCACGTTGGGAAGTTGGCCATTCGATACTTCTTGGGCCAATGGAGCGATTGCGTCGGGAATTCGATCGGAGACTGCCTCGCCGGCCATGACGACCTGGTCGGC
>JAZFUB010000304.1:0-6578 GCA_036447015.1 Thermoguttaceae bacterium
TGGACCAGGCATTTAACAAGTTGCTAGTCTTGGAACTGGGGCAAGGTCTCGAAATCTTCAACCACATTCGGGTGGCCGTCGTTCGGTCACGGACCGATAAAAACATCCGAGCGGATCTCGAAGCCCGGCTGATCGCGATACTCGGGTCCGACGCAACCGATCTGGCAAAGGACTATGCCTGCCGTCAGTTGGCGATCGTCGGCTCGGACACGTCCATGGCCGTGCTGGCTGAGTTGCTGCCGAACCCGCGTTTGTCGTACATGGCTCGCTATGCCATCGAGGGGATCGGCAGCCCGGTGGCGATCCGGACGTTGCGGGAGATGCTTGGCAAGACCGACGGACGGCAGAAGGTCGGCGTGGTGATTTCGCTGGGGCGGCTGGCCGCCGGCAGCGCGGTCTCGGAGCTTTCGGCATTGCTCGCTCAGGAAGATGAGGAACTTCGCGAGGTTGCCGTCGTGGCCTTGGGACGGATCGGGACGATTCCGGCAGCCGACGCACTGAGAGACTTCGCCGACAAAGCCCCCGCGGGGCTAAGAAACGTGCTGGTCGATGCCAAGCTTCATGCGGCCCGGTCGCTCTGTCGACAGGGAGAATACGAGGCCGCCGTCGGGCTCTGCGAGTCGCTTCGATCGGCCGATTCCGAGCGAGTTCGAGCCGCCGCGTTTCGTGGGCTCATTTCGGCTAAGCCGTCGGAGTCGTTGGCCATGATCCTCGCCGGCCTGGCTGCCGACGAATTCTGGAAACGGGCGGTTGCCGCGGATTGTGTGGTGGAACTCCAGAAGCCGGAAGAAATCGAGATCATCGCCCGGGCGGTGCCGCAGTTGCCTGCGGCGGGCAACATCGCGGCGCTTAACAGCCTGAAGAATCGTCGCGATCCGGCGGTGCGCGAGGCGGCGTTGGCGTCACTGGATCGGGCCGATACGGAGGTTCGCACGACCGCATTGGCCGCACTGATCGCGTCGGGGACTGCCGAGGATGTCTCGACGCTGGCGGATCTTGCCGCGACGGCCGAGGACCTCCGGGTGCGTAACGCCGCCTTCGAAACACTGCGTCTGATGACTGCCGACGGAACGAATCGGGCAATGATCGCCCTGATCGGCGAAGCCAAGACGCCCAATCCGGTCGTCGTGAAGTGTGCCTTGGCACGACGTTCGCCGGAGTTCGTTCCCGCCTTTCTCAAGGCTGCCGAGTCCTCCGACGCGGCAACCCGACTGGAGGCATTCAAGGCATTGGAGATCATGGCGACGGAGAAAGAGGCGGCGTCGCTGGCCGGTCTTCTGTGCAAGACGGCGCCGGGCGAAGAACGCGAGGCCGCCGACCGCGCCGTTTGGATGAGTTGCCGGAAGATCTCCGACCCGGCTCTGCGGCTCGCACCGTTGCTCGAGGCGATGGAAAAGGCCGACGTGGCCGGGCAGTGCGCGATCTTGCCCTCGCTGGCTCGGATGGGTTCGCAGCGCTCGCTCGCAGCCGTTCATTCGGCCATGAAAAGCGAGGATCGGGCCCTTCGTGATGCCGGTCACCGGGCGCTCTCGAATTGGCCCGACGCCACGGTGGCGGACGAGTTGCTCGAGATCGCAAAGACGAGCGAAGTGGAGTCGTACCGCGTCTGGTCGCTCAGAGCCTATGCACGGGTCGTCTCGTTGCCCAACGAGCGACCGCCCCAGCAGACCTTCGCAATGCTCGACGGCGCGATGAAGTTGGCCACTCGCACGGAAGACAAGCAGTTGATTATCTCGCGATTGGGATCGGTCCGTGTGCCGGACGCGCTCGCGCGGCTGCTCTCTCTGCTGGACGACGAAGAACTGAAGGGATCGGCCGCTGCCGCGGTCTTCACGCTGGCGAAGGGGCTCAGCCAGTCCCATCCCGATCGGGCGAAGGCAGCCTTGAAGAGAATCGAACCGATGACCGACGACGCGGCCATTCTCCAGCAGATACCCAAAGTGCTCGGCGATATCGAAGCTCGAAAGCAGGAACAGAACCAATAGGAATCCAAGGTTATGGCAAGTTCACGAAACGTCCGTCTCACGCGCCGATCGATGCTCAAGCAAACGGCCGTTGCTGCCGGATCGGTCGCCGCCCCGTTGGTGGTTCGAGCAGCCGTGATGGGAAAGGACGGTGCGACCGCGCCGAGCAACCGCATTACCGTCGGATCCATCGGCGTCGGCATGATGGGGAGAGGCCATTTCCGCATCTTCGCCGGATATCCCGACGTTCAGCTCCTGGCGCTAAGCGACGTCGACCCGTGGCGCCGCAACGATTCGACCAAGACGCTCGAACAAATCTACGCCGAGAGGAGCCCCGCCGGTCTGTTTCACGGGTTCAAGGCATACAACGACTTCCGAGAACTGCTGGATCGCGACGATATCGATGCGGTCATCATCGCCACGGGCGAGCGTTGGCACCCGGCCGTCAGCGTTCGAGCCGCGAAGGCCGGCAAGGATATCTACTGCGAGAAGCCGATCTCGCTTACGATTCGGCAGGCGCGAACCATGGCCCGGACCGTGCGACGGCACGATCGAGTGTTTCAGACCGGGTTGCAGCAGCGCAATTCACCGGAGTACTTGAAGGCGTTCGAGATGGTCCATGCCGGCCGAATCGGCGAAGTGAAGCTGGCCTACGTCTCCGCCAGCGGCGTCAGTCAGTATCTGAATCTTCCGGCCGAGCCGCTTCCCGAGGGGCTCGACTGGGATATGTGGCTCGGCCCGTGCCCCTGGCATCCTTACAATTATCGATATCACCACAGCGGCCAACCGAAAAACGTGGTCCCCTGGAGCTGCAACCGGGCCTTCGGTGCCGGCGGGCTGACTTCCGGGTTGGTTCACAACCTGGATTCGGCCCATGCCGGACTGCGCAAAGACGGCGACGGTCCGGTCAAGATCACGCCGGCCGGGATCGACGGCGCCGAGTCGCTCACGTTCAGCTATGCCGACGACACCCAAATCGTCTGCGCAACGAGACTCCAGCAGGGCAAACACTTCGTTCCCGACGGATGGGATGTGAAAACGCCGATCACCAACTTCGGCGTCTTGTTCGTCGGCGACAAAGGCTGGGTCCACGTCGCTCGGTTTGGACTGCTGGATTGCTATCCCAAGAACCTCTTGGATGGTGATGTCTCGACGGCCCATTCCGTCGAAGGCAACCATCGCGACTGGCTCGATTGCATTCGCAGCAGGCGCCGCCCGAGAGCGGATGTCGAGATCGGTGCGTGCTCGACGATCCTCTCCCATTTGGGCTGCATTGCCCTGTGGACCGGAAGATCACTGAAATGGGATCCGGTCAACGAAGAATTCCAGGACGACCGTGAGGCCAACGCGCTGCGATCCAGAGCATCGCGCGAGCCGTGGAGCGTTTGACCGTCCGCTGACCTCAACAAAGCAAGGACCAACCCGATGAAATCCACTCTCCATGCACTCATAATCGCGGCCCTACTGATTGCCCCGGCAACCTCGGCATTGGCCCAGAGGCCGCGCCGACCGCTTTCGGAAGAAGCGAAAAAGCAGGTGCAACTCGCGTTGCCTGCGAAAGCACCGGCCGTTGCCAAAGAACCTCGCAAGCTCCTGATCTACGACGGCAATGTCGGGTATGGCGGGCACGGCTCCATCCCTTACGCGAACTACGCCTTCACACGCATGGGCGAGAAGACCGGGGCGTTTACGACGGTCGTTTCGCGAGATCCCGCCGTGTTCGAGAAGGACCATCTCGAACAGTTCGACGCCGTTTGCTTGAACAATACCGTGGGCAATCTGTTCACCGATCCGCAGCTCCGACAGAACCTGCTTGAATTCGTGCTTAGCGGCGGCGGACTGCTGGGTATCCATGGAACCACCGTGGCGTTTACCGATTTCGAAAAGGGAGCCAAGTAAACCTGGCCGGAATTCGGGCAAATGATCGGCGGACGCGGTGCGGCTCATCTGGCGCAGGACGAACGGGTCGTCGTCAAGATCGATTCACCGGACCATCCGCTTACGCGACCCTTCGGCGGCAAAGGCTTCGAGCACGTCGGTGAGTTTTTTCGGGTGCGCGGCCCCTATTCACGAGACCGCCTTCACGTACTCTTCAGCATCGATACGGCCAAGACAGAGCTTCCTCCCAAAGGCACGCACCCCGGCGTCGAGCGGGCCGACGAGGACTACGCGCTGGCGTGGACACGAAACTACGGTCGCGGCCGCGTCGTCTATTGCACGATCGGCCACAGCCCCGCCGACTTCATGAATCCCACGATCCTGGAATTCTATCTCGGCGCCCTCCAATTCGTCATGGGGGATATCGACGGCTCCACGACGCCCAGCAACCGACTGACTCCCACCGTCGCCGCTTGGGAGAAGCTCGGCTGGAAATTCGGCGTGACCATGTGGGGGTTGCACAAAAACACGCTCTTCGAAGGCATCGACAAAACCCGTGAACTTGGCTTGTCCTACATCGGCGGGCTGAGCTTTCAGAAGGTGAGCAAAGAGATCCCCAAAAACTTCGACTGCAACCTCTCGGACGAGGAACTGACGCAAATCCGCCTGAAAATGGACGCGGCCGGTGTTCGGATGCCGACCTTTTTCTACGCGCAAATCCCGGGCGACGAGGCCGGTTGCCGCAAAGTGTTCGAGTTCGGCCGAAAGATGGGCGTCGAGACGTTCATCTCCGAACCACCGCCGGAGTCGCTCGACCTGATCGAACGCTTTTGCGACGAGTACGACATCAAGCTCGCCATTCACAATCACGGCCCCGATCAGTCTCCCGTCTATTGGCGACCGGAGGGGATCCTCGAGGTCTGCAAGGGCCGGAGCAGCCGAATCGGCGCG
Source organism: Thermoguttaceae bacterium (assembly GCA_036447015.1). GTDB lineage: Bacteria > Planctomycetota > Planctomycetia > Pirellulales > Thermoguttaceae > JAZFUB01. Next base: position 4,794 of record JAZFUB010000304.1, read on the forward strand.
TGTCCCGATACGGGCTATTGGATCCGATCCGGCATCGACCCCCTGGAAGGAATCCGAAAACTGGGCAATCGGCTCATCACGATTCAACCCCACGACCTGAGCGAACTCTCCGCGGAAGGACACGACGTTCCCTGGGGAACGGGCAAGGCCCAGTTCGCGAAACTGTTGCAAGAGATCCGGCGCCAAGGCATCCAACCGACGCTGATCGGACTGGAGTATTCCTACGACTATCTGGACAACATGCCGGAAATGGCTCAGTGCATCGAGTTCATCAACCGACTCGATTTGGATACACCGCAGTAGGTGAATCTCGAATCCATGCGTCAACGGCTCCCTATTTCGTCACTTCCCGAAGTGCCCCACCGCCACAATCCAGTCCGAAACGGCCGGCAGCTTGATCGTCTGGGCATTCGGTTGCAGGTTTCCGAGTTGAATTTCCGAGTATGCCTTCTTGGTGTCGACCGCCACTGCCGGCAGTGGGCCGGCCATCGCGGCAAGGTCGACGTGCATCGCCGCCGTGCTTTCGCCGTAAAAAACGAGACTTCGCGTACCGGGGCTCCAAAGGACATAGGTGTCGACATCGCCGCTAAGCCGCTTTGCGGGTGTCATGTCCGCCAGGAAACGGCCCTTGTCATGGAAGAAGACCGAATACGTCTTGATCCAGTCCTTGTTCGGGTAGACGCCGCCGGGGCTCGAATCCGGGTGGATTCCCCAAATGTTGGCCACGCCGCCGGCCATGGTCGAGTGGTAGAGCCCGCGGCGTGTGAGCTCTTCGCTGTAATCTTTCTTGGGATAGCGGCCTTTGCGCACCCGGAACCGGTCTTCCGACATGACCGGCTGACCGGGCGTTGCCTGCAAGGCCGCCAGGTACACTTCGTAGGTTGGTCGGTGGTGTTCGTAGCTGCTGTAGTCGAGTCCCTTGTTCCATGTTGCGTTGCCGGCGTGGTCGGTGCCGTGGTTGGGCCCTTCAGGCCGACCGCCCAGAAAATGGTTCCAGCCCATGTGTCGGTGCATCGCGTCTCGCCAGGCCTTGACCTGCCCGGCCGTAACCCATTCGTCGAGGTCGAACCCATAGCCCATGCTCCAGCCCGGCAGCGGGCCGAGCCGCGCGGCGATGTAACGCTGCAAACGCTCGTCGATCGGTCCGCCGATCCCGCCGGTCAGGCTTCTGGGGGTCTGCCGGCGCGCATGGTCTCCCCAAGGCCAGATATGAACCATGCCGCCGGCCTGGTGTGTCTTGGCAATCAGCAACTCCAGGGCTTCGAACGTTCGGACGTCCGGTTCCGTCATGATTGACTCGACACGGTCGCCGGCGGCGTCAAGATCGAACCATCGTCCGCCGATGACCGGAACGTGGAAACCGTTGAAGCCGTGGCCGATGATGAACTCTCGGATCTTGCGTTCCACCAGTTCAGGCTTGTTGTGCAGCGCCCCGGGGCCCTTGCTGCCGGCGATATAGTCCCACATGACCAACTGCGGGACGAAGACGTTTTCGGTCGCGTCCCAGCCCCACTTGCCGCCGAACCGCTTGAGAAAACCGTGCATGCCGGCACGAGGATTCGGCGCAATCACGACTTTGCCGGTATGCCCCCGAAGACCCTCGTCTTCGCTGGAGCTGACGAACGACCACGTTCCCAGCCTGGTGCCGGTGAACCGGAATGCCCAGGACTTGCCGCCTGCGTAGAACATCTCCGTTCGACGCTTCCGGCCGCTCGGGTAGTGCGTGAACTCGACCGTCGCCTGCACGTCAAACGGACTGCCGCTGAAAGTCGGATTGTCGACGCT
>JAZFUB010000305.1:0-5422 GCA_036447015.1 Thermoguttaceae bacterium
TCGGCGCCGGGCATCGACTGTCCGGCCGACACGCCGTTTCAGTATCTCGAACCGTCCGAAGACGATGCCCACATGCGAGAGGACGAGTATGATCTGCTGACCGAGGATCCGACCGGCTATTTGTACAACGTCTGGCTGCCGCGCGTGGCCGAGGATGTCAGCCCGATGGGCGAGCCGACCTCGTATCGCAATAATCTGTCGTTCGTCAAGGGCGGGATGGCGATGTTGAGCTATTTCGCCGGTTTCGGGACGCAGGCTGCCCGGCTTCGTAGCGAATCGGGGACCGTTTCGGCCATCTCGGGGATCCTGAAGGCTCCGTTCGATATCATTGCCGACAAGCTGCGCGGCTACAAAGGGCTCTGCATGGACATGTTCCGCCAGCCCGACAAGGTGTTGGCGGCCTGCGAGGCATTGACCCCCCACTTGTTGCACATCGCCGCAAGCGGCGCCGATCCCGAGGGAAACGTTCCGATCGGGCTGTGGATGCATCGCGGTTGCGTCCCCTTCCTGTCGCCGGAGCAGTTCGAGAAGTTTTATTGGCCCACCTTGAAGCAGATCATCGAGGGGCTCCATGCACGAGGGCATCAAGTGCTCTTCTATGCCGAGGGCGAATGGAACCCGAACCTGAAACACATTGCCGAGCTACCCGACCTGAGTATCGTCTACCACGTCGATCGTGGAGATATTTTCGAAGTGCATGAGGCCGTGGGAGACAAGTTCTGTCTCAGCGGCGGCATTCCGAACGATCTGCTGGCTTTCGGCACGACGGACGACGTGAAGGATTACTGCAAGAAGGTGATCGACGGCGTGGCACGCGACGGCGGCTATATCATGGACGCCAGCGCGATCATGCAGGACGACACGAAGATCGAGAATCTCAAGGCATTGACCGAGATTACCCGCGAATACGGAGTCTACTGACACCCTACTTTCTCGAACCAACGGCCATGGAGTGAAAACGATGTCGCAGGAAAAACAAGGGACGGGCCCAGCGCCGGGCGTTTGCCTTCCCTGGGAAGAGAAACTCAAGGAGTTGCCCCGGATCTCGGGCGATGAGGCGATTGTCAAGCAGGTCTGGGAAGACATCGATGGGCTGGGATACTTGTACATCTGGCAATGCCTCCTCTCCTTCTGAAAAAGGAAAAGTCACCGATGACGCAGCAGAGCAGCCTGGCCGACGCACTGGCGGCATGCCAAGAGGACCGGGTCAAGGAAACGATTCGGGAAAAACTCGAAGCGGGTGTGCCGGTCTCCGAGATCGTCGCCCAGTGCAACGCCGGAATGACCGAACTGGGCGAACGTTTTGCCCGGGGCGAGTGCTTCATCCCGGAACTGATGTTCGGCGGCATGATTATGAAGTCGGTCATGGCCGACTTGGAGGTGACGGCCGACCAACAGCATGCGGGCGGCACGGCCGGCAAGGCGGTCATGGGGGCGGTGCAACACGATGTGCACGACATCGGCAAGGACATCGTCGTGATGATGCTTCGAGGCGTCGGATTCGAGGTGATCGATTTGGGAATCGACGTGTCGCCTGAGAAGTTCGTCGAGGCCATCCGAGCGCATCAACCCGACGTGGTGGGAATGAGCGTTCTGCTGACGACGTGTTTCAAGTCGGTGGTCGCCACGGTCGACGCCATCAAACAGGCCGGCCTGCGAGACGACGTTTCGCTGATGGTCGGCGGGGCGGCCGCCAGCGAATTGCTTTGCGAGAATGCAGACTGCGATTTCTACGGGAAGACGGCCGTCGACGGAGTCACGTTTGCCGGCCGAGCGGCTTCCGGCCAGACGCAATAGGGAATTCGCCCAGCGAAAACTACTTGATTGAAGATGCAGATGGACAGAGGAACTTTCAGAGCAACGAGTCTTGCGGTCGTGCTTGTGCTGACGACGATCGTCGTACCTTGCTTCGGCCAACGATGGGCCGAGGACATGCTCGACCATCGGAGCCATGATTTCGGCATGGTCGCACGTGGCGCGAAGATCGAGCATCGTTTCACGCTCGAGAATATCTACGAGGAGGACGCGAGAATCGTTTCGGCACGCTCCAGCTGCGGCTGCACGACGCCGAAGTTTTCCACGAAGATCCTCAAGACTTGGGACAAGACCGAAATCGTTGCGGTTCTCGATACGCGAAACTTCCTCGGACAGAAAGACTCGACGATCACGATACGTCTCGACTTGCCGTTTCCGGCCGAAGTTCAACTGCACGTCCACGCCTACATTCGCCGCAACGTCGTCATCCAGCCCGAGGCCGTCGCGTTCGGGACGGTGACCCAAGGTACGGCCGCTCGGCAGACAGTGAAAGTCAGCTATGCCGGCCGAGACGATTGGGCCATCGAGCGGGTCACGACCGACAATCCGAGTCTGAAGGCCCGGGTCGTCAAAACGCGAAGTGGCGGCGGGTTCGTCGACTACGACCTGATCGTCGATCTGGCCGAGGACGCTCCGGTTGGATACATTCGGGAACATCTGATCCTGGTGACCAACGACGCGCAGCCGAGAGCGTCGCGCGTGCCGGTGACCGTCGAGGGAGTCGTGATTGCCTCAGCGGTGAGCCCCGGTGCCGCAACTGAAGACAGCGTGGTTCCAACGATCACGGTCCGTCCAAGCACGCTGCTGCTGGGCGTCATAGGGCCCGGCGAATCGGCTACCCGACCACTGGTTGTTCAGGGATCCAAACCGTTCAAAGTGGTCTCGGCCACGTGCGAGGACGAACGGTTCGCGTGTGCCACGTCTGAAAAGTCGAGTGTTCGCCACCTGCTTCCCGTCACGTTCACGGCCGACGAGCAAACCGGCACGATCCACGGCAAGATTCTCATCAAGACGGATCCAGCGGCCAAGCCGGTCGAAGCGGCCGTTCAGGTTCGTGTGATGCCCGAAGAAAAGGCCACGGCGGCCGAGTAGTCGTCGTTTAGCGGCCGGGCTTGCCCGGCGTGTCTTGGACCGCTCTGGGCGGCAAAAACGCGCCGGGCAAGCCCGGCCGCTAAACACGCTTGCGATGCAATCGAGCGCTGTAGCGCTAAACGGTCGGCGGCAGTTCGACGTCGCGTGCCTCTGCCGCGGCGGCCAGTTGGGCCCAGTTGCCTTCGTCGAGCGTGATGCCTTGGGCCGTCTTTTCGGCCAAACAACGGAGTTCCGGATCGCCCGGCAGCGTAATCTCGTCGACGCCGTCGACTCGCGGGCAACTGCGGATGAACTCGACCAGTTGGGAAACCTCCGTGGCGAAATGGGCTTGCGAGCCGAAATGGGCCGGTTCCAGCACCATCATGAAAACGCAATTGCCGACCTGGTTGGCCGGTATCTCCCGGGCACAGACGCCGCCGGAGAGTGCGCCGGTGAGAATCTCGACCATCAGACTCAGCCCGAACCCCTTGTAGGTCTGCGCTCCGCCCATCGGAAGAATCGAGCCGGGCGGGTCGGCATACAGATCGTCCGGATCGTTGGTCGGTCGCCCTTCGCTGTCGAGCAGCCATCCGTCGGGACACGACTCTCCGGCAATCCGCTTCACGCGTACCTTGCCCTCGGCCGTCACGCACGTACAGAAGTCGAGCACCACGGGCCGGTCGCCGTTGGGTGTGCCCAGGGCAATCGGGTTGGTGCTCAGCCTGGGTGCCTTCCCGCCCGGCGGGGCGACCCGGGTGACGCCGCCATGGTTGTTGACCATCACCATAGCGATCTTGCCCGCCTCGGCAGCCGTCTCGCAGTACTGTCCAAGCCGGCCGGTATGGGCACAGCGGATCATCGTGCCGATGCCCACGCCACCCCGGTCGGCCTTGTCGATCAACCGCCCGAGCAGACGCCCGGCCTGGACCTGGCCGAATCCCCAGTGACCGTCGGCCGTGATCAAGCAGGGCGTTTCGTTGAGCACTTCGAGTTCCGCACCTGGCACGATCTCACCCCGCTGGACCTGGTCGAGGTACTGCGGGATGCGCATCACGCCGTGCGAGTCGTAGCCCCGGAGGTTGGCCCCCACGAGGCTCTCGGCGATCGTGGTCACCTCCTCGCGGTCGAGTCCTCCGGTGGTCAGCATACGGGCGGCAAACGCAGTCAAAGCATCGGCAGAAAAAGTGGGCACGGCAGAGGTTCCTTGTCGACTCGTCGGAAAGTTGGCGGGCAGGGGCAGACCGGCCATGATACCGCCCCGACCGGCCGCGGTCTACCCGTCGGTGCGGAAGCCAATGCACAACCAGACGGCACGGTTGGGGGGTAACCTTCCGTGGCTTGTTGCGTATAAATTGGTACGTGACCAATGAGATCTATCGGGGTAGCAGAACCGTGTCGCAGATACTGACACGTGACATAGAAGTCGAGCGGCTGCGGCTGAGAGTCGAGAAGCTGCAGCGAGAGTTGCAGTCTCGCCGGACGGACGCCCAGCGGCGGCTCGAATTGGCGGCCAAGGTCCATCGCAGTCTTCTGCCGCGTCCGGTTCGCGACCGCCGGATCTGCGTCGACCTGCGCTACAGCCCGATCGAAGAGGTCGGCGGCGACTATTGCCAGGTGCGGTTCGCCGATCCGGACACGCTCTTCATCACGATCTGCGACGTGACCGGACACGGCATGGGCCCCGCGTTGCTGGCCACCCGGGTGAGCAGCGAGGTTCGCTACGGAATCCTCTACGGCCGTGATCCTTATGCGATTGTCCGGTCGTTGAATACGTTCATCTGCGATCACTTCGACGAAACGCATCTGTATCTGAGCTTCGTCGCGGCGCGGCTCGATCTTTCCACGCTGCGACTCACCTGGTGCGGCGCCGGACATCCCAGTCCGTTGCTGATCCGTCGCAACCGGCCGGCCGTGGAACCTCTCACCAGCCAAAACACGCTGATCGGAGTGCGCAAGGATCTGCTCGAGGATCCCATCCAGCAGACCGTCGAGCTCGACCCGGGCGACCGGCTCGTCTTCTATACCGACGGAGTGACCGAGACCGACGTGTCCGACGGCCGTCAACTGGGGATCAACGGGCTGGCGGAGATGGCCGCCGACGCAATGTCGGTCGATCTGTTCGCCATGGCCGACCACATCCTCGAGCGAATCGAAGCCGATCAACAAGGCCCCACGCTCGACGACAAAACGCTCATCGTGGCCGAAGTAAAGTAGCCCCTACGCTTTCGCCCCCTTTGCTCTCCTCGCCAACACCGAAGAACAGTCGGCCGTTGGCGGCCTTTCTTCTTTTCTTCCGAACAGTCCGACCGTGAGAAATTTCACGCTAGCTTCACGGCAAAATCAGGCGGCATTCGGCCGGAAACGGGGCTTGCTAGCCGCCCGTAACATGTTATCCAACAATATGTTGCGTCACATCGCCAAGACGCACGGACGGGTCGGAAAGTGATTTCCACGAACGATGACCGCCGCGTCAAAGTCTTCACAAATCGCTACTATCAAAAGACTTACGGCACTCCGAATTAATGAACGGGAAAAC
>JAZFUB010000306.1:0-7631 GCA_036447015.1 Thermoguttaceae bacterium
ATGAGCAGTGAGCTTTGAGCTATGAGCAGTGAGAAAGCCCATGACTCAAAGCTCACTGCTCAAAGCCAACACCCAAGAACTGAATCGGGAAGTTATTCCTGTACGAGTTCTTAGTGGCCAAAAGGTCTCCAAGAAAATACGAACGCGCTTGCCGCTTAAGACGGGCGACGTGCCACAGCACGCAATCGGGGCCGCGTTCTATCGTAACAGCAGGACCCCTCGTAAAGCCATCGTCTCCAAGCGGCAAACGCGCCGGTAGAAATCTCGATAAAGTGACTTGAAAGTTGGCTCCTATCTACGATTGCCAGAGAAAAGGATTCAAGCAACACGAGAAGAACTTCGGACTGGATCCTCCTACTCAAAAGGTGCGTTGCAACCAGGACCCCAACGGCAAAGGCGGCCGGTAGACATGGCAGCCGAAAGTAGAACATTGCCGTTCCCGGATACTCTAGCTATACACGATATTCTATCATTGTCAAAACACTTTTTTCAGAGAAATCCACGTGAGCCCAACGCGCATGAATCTAAGTCCAGGTGAACTAAGCGATTGGGACTTTAGAAAAAACTTTGGACCCGGATGCGACACGCGGCGGCAAGGTCTTCTTGATGCGTACGGACGTCAAAAAGAGGCGAAATTGCCTAGTCGGAAAACTCTGTGAGCAATAGCGCAATGTTCTGACCGCCAAAACCGAAACTATCCGTCAGCACCGTGCTGCAAGGCACTTCGCGGGCCTGATTGGGGACGTAGTCCAGGTCGCATTCGGGATCGGGCGTTTCGTAATTCATCGTCGGTGGAACCGCGTTGTCGCGGATCGCCAACAAGCAGAAGATCACCTCGGTAGCCCCGGCGGCGGCAATCAAATGCCCCATCATGCTCTTGGTACTCGAGACGGGTATCTTGTAGGCCTGCTCGCCGAAAACCTGCTTGATCGCCAGCGTCTCGACCCGATCGTTCACGCTCGTGCTCGTGCCGTGGGCGTTGATGTAGTCGACTTCGTCGAGACCGACTTCGGCATCGGCCAGCGCCATCTTGACGCAACTGATCGCACCACGTCCCTGGGGATGCGTGTCGGTGATGCGGAAGGCGTCGGCGGTCGATCCGAAGCCGGCCACCTCGCCGTAGATCTTTGCGCCGCGGGCCCGGGCGTGTTCCAACGATTCGAGCACGACCATGCCGGCCCCTTCGCCGAGCACGAATCCGTCGCGATTGCGGTCGAACGGACGGGAGGCCTTCGCCGGTTCGTCGTTGCTGGTGCTCAGTGCGGTCAGCAGGTTGAATCCCGTGACGCCGAACGGATGGATCATCGTATGCGTGCCGCCGGAGAGCATCACGTCGGCCTCGCCGCGGCGGATGATTTCGACCGCCTCGCCGATCGCCTGACTGCTGGCGGCACAGGCGGTCAGGCAGTTGAGGTTCGGCCCCTCGGCGCCGAAAAGGCTCGCCAGATGGCTGGCCGGCATGTTCGGCTCCTGCTCCAGTTCGGCGATCGGATTGAGCGTCTCCAATCCTTTGCGCGTGAACCGGGCGATGTCGAGCTCGTCGCCGCCGCCGAGACCGGCGACCATCATTTCCGTGAATCGGTGGAAATCCTGCTGGCCCTCGCCGCTGCCGGTGTAGATGCCGAAACGGGTTGGATCGATCTTCGTGTCGAGGATTCCCGAATCGGCGACCGCTTTGTGTCCGGCACCGACGGCGAAATGGGTGTGGCGGCCCTGGTACTTCCAGTCCTCGGGATCTTCGCCCACGTCGCTGAGGTCCCAATTGCGAACCTCGGCGGCGATCTTGGTGGGGAAATTGCTCGCATCGAACAGGGTGATCCGCCCGATTCCCGACTTGCCGGCCAAGAGGTTGTTCCAGATCGTATCGATCTCGGTCCCCAACGGGGTCACGCAACCGATACCGGTGATCACAACGCGCTGTGCTCTTTCGCGAGAGCGTATCATGTCGGGGTTCCTTCTGGGGCATCTTCCGGCCCGGCGTTGGCCGCCAACTCGGCTTGAAGCAGCGCGGGCGGAGGGACCAGCGGGCTTCCGTCGGCGGCGCGACCTACGTCGTAGGCCCCCAACAGACGCATCATGCGGAGGAAAGTCTCCGGGTCGAACAATTTGCCCATGCTGGGATCGTTCAGATGGGCAAAAACAATCTCCATCTCGGCGTGCAACTCGTCGCCTTTGTGGCTGGTCGCGGTGACCATCGCACCTTCTTCGCTGATATACTCCAACGTCGTGCTGTAGATCAGCGTATCGCCGGGAACCGCCTCGCAATGGAATCGGGCCTTGGGAACCTTAGCCAGCACCACCTTCTTGGCAAAAGCGTTGTGCTCGCAGACCAGCAAACCGCCCGTCTGCGCCACCCCCTCGATCACCAGCGAGTTGGGCATCATCGGATGCGCCGGGAAGTGATCGTGCAGATGATCCTCGGCGAGCGAGATGTTCTTGATCGCCTTGGCGGAACGCCCGCTCTCGAACTCGATGAACCGATCGATCCAGTACCAGCGCATAACACCGACTTCCGCAGTTCGACCCGACTTGTTACCCCGATTGTCACTTTGGCCGGCTGTCACTCTGACCGGCTGGGCAGGTTACTCGGTGACTTCGACCTTCGTTTCGATGAAGCCGCACATGTCCGACACGGTCAACACGTTGCCGAAGTCCTGCACGACCGGATTGTCGGCGAACGCATCGAGATTTGCGAACGGCATCCGTTTCTTCAGTTCCTCGACGCCTTCGGCCGTCACGCGACCGTCCTGCACGTAGGTCGAATCGGTGAGGATGTCCTCGGGAAAGAGCTCGCCGCGAGGGATCTTGATGTCGAACGCCTTCTCCAGGCGGAAAACAATGTCCAGGAAGTCGATCGACTCGGCTCCCAGATCTCCCACCAACGTCGCGTCGGACGTCACCTCGTCGTCGTCGACTCCCAACGCGTCGATCAGTGCCACCTGGATTTTCTCGAATACTTCTTCCTTCGTCGGCATGTCACTCAACCTCCAAACTCGGTTTGCATCAATACTTGTCCTCAGTGGGTTACCGGAAAGGATCACCCGCCGAGAGATTTTCAATAAAGTTATTGGTTGTCGGTTCTTCGGCTATCGACAACGAATCACCGACACCCGGTCTCGAACGACTAATATCCTCCGAGGCTCAACCCTCCGTCGACCCGCAGTATCTGGCCCGTCAGATACGACGCATCATCGCTGGCGAGGAACGCCACGGCGGCCGCGATTTCTTCCGGCTTGCCGATGCGTTTCAACGGGATGACTTTCTTGAGCTGATCGCCGACGACGCCGCGAACGACCTGACTCATGTCGGTATCGATCATGCCCGGGGCGACCGCATTGACGCGAACCTTTCGGGCGGCCAATTCCTTGGCCAGGGCTCGGGTCAGCCCGTTGATTCCGCCCTTGCTGGCGGCATAGTTCGTCTGCCCTCGCGACGCGAATTCGGCAGCCGTGCTCGATATATTCACGATGCTTCCGGCACGGTTCATCATCATCGGCTGGGTCACCGCATGGCAGTAGTTGTAAGTTCCGCCCAGGTTGGTATCGAGGACGTCCTGCCACTGGTCGGCGGTCATGGCTCCCATCAGGCCGTCCTTGACGATTCCAGCCGAGTTGACCAGAACGTCGAAGTGTTCCCACTCGTCGAACAGTTGGTCGACCAGTTCGTGGGCTCGCTTAGAGTCGCGCACGTCGGCCTGAAAGATCCGGACCTTGCCCGGCGCCTCGTTCAGTTCGGCCATGACGGCACGGGCGGCCTCTTCATTGCTGTGATAGACCAGCGCCACTTCGGCACCTTCGGCGGCCAATCGGGCGACGCACGCGCGTCCGATCCCGCGACTCCCGCCGGTTACCAGCGCTGTTTTACCTTCGAATCGCATCGGGTCCCATTCTCGACAAAAAGATTCGGTCCAAGTCTTCTCGTTCACTCCGGCGGACGCATCCGACGGTTCGGCGAGCAAGACGTTCAATTCACAGACGTTTCGTGGGCGGGTTCCTTGGTTTGGTAGAGCAAGGCGAACAGCTTGCGCATGTCCTTCTTGGTCGCCCGATCCGTGGGAGCCCAATTCGGGTTCGTATCGGCCAGGTTATAGTGTGCCAGGACCAGCCGGCCACTGACGGCAAGCTGCCCGTCGACGGTCCCCTGGGCCTTCAGTTTGGTTTCTCCATCTTGCGTCTTGACGATTTCCGCCGTGACCGAGAGCACCTGCCCCGGCTGGACGAACTGGCCGAACTTCACATTGTTCGCCTGTCTCAGGACGACCATGCTGTGCGCAAAATCCTCGGTCGCGCGAACCAGCCATGCGCCGGCTTCGGTCATCGCTTCGAGCATCATCACGCCCGGCATCACCGGGAAGTGAGGAAAGTGGTCGGCCAAATACTCTTCGGCCATCGTCAGTCCTTTCACCGCGGTAATCTTTGCACCGGGCTGCAGGTCGACAATTCGATCGATCAGCGTAAATCGCATCAGGTCACGGTGAAGATGGTTGGCTTGCGTAAACTGTAGCCGTGGTCGAAAAACGTAAACCGCCCAGTATAACCGGCAGGAAAGCCGCTCACAACCGGAAAAGTCTCGCCCGGTCGAGTTGACACAACGTGAATCAGTAAAAACACTTATAGCCTGAAGTGACCTTCAGACCCCTTCCCGAGGTCCGGGCCGCTGGGCCGGGATACTGGTAATATCGACAGAAACGGCTTTCCCATCCTCAATGTAACGACGATCACAAGCGAATAGACTTTCAGCTTGGCTTTCCCCCTCCGACGGCGGGGAAACTGCCAAATTGACAGGCTTCGGCTGAGCCCCCGATTGTCCGATCGTCCTAAACACTTATCTAGAAACCTTTAACGACCAAACCCGACTCTTTGGCACGTACTTTGCTTTTGACCAAGGTGGCCGTCTTGCGAAAATGCGATTTCCGGCAGGTGACCGAAATGACCGGAACCTGCCCGAGCAATCTCAACTGAAAAGGAGAAGTTGTCATGGTCTTTCGATGTGTCAATACACGACATCCGTTGAATCAGTTCCGCGATGAAATGGACCGGCTGCTCTCGGGCGTTGCCGAGTACACCGCCACGGCCGGTCTCTGGCCTCGCACCAGCCGAGGTCAGCGTGCCGTCAACCTCTGGGAAGAGGGCGACACGTTGAACGTGGAACTGGAAGTTCCCGGGCTATCAAGCGATCAGGTCGACATCTCGGTGGTTGCCGGCGAGTTGACGATCGAATTGAACCGCCCGGGCAGTAAAGAGGAAGGCGTTCTCTTCCATCGACGCGAACGTTGGTTCGGCGAGATCAAACGGGTGCTCCGCCTGCCATTCGACGTCGACGCCGATCGGGTCCTCGCGGAGTTGCACGACGGTGTTCTGAAGATCACGCTGCCGAAGGCCGAGAACGCGAAGCCTCGCAAGATCAGCATCGCATCGGTCTCGTAACCGCTTCCACCAAGAAGAAAGGAGCCACAATCATGGCCAACGAGAATACGCTTACGAAGCCGCCGGCCGAAGAAAGTGCCGATCAAGAGCGCACTCGCGGTGGGCGACACTATCGTCCGACCGTTGATATCCTGGAGAAGGCCGACGAACTGCTCGTCGTGGCCGACATGCCCGGTGCCGAGCGCGACACGATCGACATCCAGTTCGAGGACGGCAGCCTGACGATCAGTGCCGAGGTCGAACCGCGACAGCCGGAAGACACCGAGTACCTCCTGGAGGAATACGGTGTGGGCGACTACTATCGAAGTTTTCAGGTCAGCGAAGCGATCGACCCGGGCCGCATTACCGCGGAGTTTGCCGAAGGCGTGCTGACGCTGCATCTGCCGAAGGCCGAGACGAGCAAGCCACGGAAGATCGCCATCACGACGTCGGCCTAAGGCGGATGATTCATGAGCCGTAGCGGGATTCGCAAGAATCCCGCGGTGGAAAACGAGTTGCGTCGGAATTCTTGCGAATCCCTCTACGGCAGGGGCAGGCAAGCTGCTCCTGGCACCCGACGGCGTCCTGTCCGGTGGAAATCCTTGCCCCTGTTAGGTACACTACTAATAAGTGAACCGTGATTAACCATCCTGGCAGGGGGAATGACGCCATGCCGTGTCGTGGGGTTCGTGGGGCCACGACGGTCGAGGCCAACACGAGTGCGGAGATTCTCGAAGCAACGCGCCAGTTGCTCGCGCTGATGATCCGCCAAAACGGCATCGAAGAAAAAGACGTCGCCAGCGTGGTCTTCTCGACGACGGTGGACCTCGATGCCGAGTTTCCGGCACTGGCCGCCCGGCAGTTGGGTTGGCTCAACGTGGCGTTGATGTGTGTTCACGAATTAGACGTTCCCGGCTCGCTACGGCATTGCATCCGTATCCTATTGCACTGGAACGCGGAGAAGCCGTCCGACGAGATCATCCACGTTTACATTCGGGATGCGGCCCGACTGCGTCCCGACCGTTCCAAGATTCCGCCGGTCGACTGGAAAGAACTCGAGAACTGGATTGCCGAACATCTCAACAACGAGGTGAAATCCGCCCAACAGTAAGATCAGTGAACCCGTTGCCCCGGTTTGGCTCCGTCGTCGGGCGAGAGCAGGAAAATCTCCTTGCCGCCGGGACCCGAGGCGAGGACCATCCCTTCGCTCAGACCGAACTTCATTTTGCGCGGAGCCAGGTTGGCCGCGCAGATCAGTAACCGGCCGACGAGATCTTCGGGCCGGTAGACGCTCTTGATGCCGGCGAAGACGGTCCGCCGGTTATCGCCGCCGAGGCTGAGTGTCAGTTTCAGCAGTTTGTTCGCCTTGGGAACGTCTTCGGCCGCCACGACCCGAGCGACGCGAAGGTCGACTTTGACGAAATCATCGATCGTGATCTGTTCCTCCAGCGGTTCGGCCGCCAAGGCTGCACCGTCGTCTTCCGCGCTGGACGCCGAGGAGCCCGTCTCCGCTGGGGCCTCGGTGCTGGCGGCCACCATCTTGTCGACCTTCTTGCGGTCGACCCGTTGCATCAGGTGCTTGAACTTGTTGACCGAGGTGCCGCTGAGCGGCGTTTGTGATTGGTTCCAATCGGTGATCGGATCGCCGAGCAGTTCGCCGGTCTGCTCGGCCAATCGCGGCAGCACGGGCGTGAGATAGATGGCCAATTGCCGGAACAGGTTCAGCCCGATGGTGCATACGTCGCGAAGCTCGTCGACCTTGTCGGGATCCTTGCGCAGCACCCACGGCGCATTGTGCTCGACGAACTGGTTGGCCTTGTCGCCGAGCACCAGGATCTGTCGAACGGCCCGGGCAAAGTCGCAGGTTTCGTAGGCTTCGGCGATTTCGGCGCCCTGTTTCGCGGCGTTTTCGAACAGCCCTCCGTCGTCCGGATAGGTTTCGGAGAGCCCGGTCGCGGCGGCGAATTTCGCCGTACGGCTAGCCAGGTTGACCACATTGCCGACCATGTCGGAATTCACCTTGGTGACGAACTCGTCGAGGTTCAGGTCGAGGTCGTCGACGCGACTGGTCAGTTTCGCAGCGTAATAGTATCGCAGGTAGGCCGGATCGAGGTGTTCGAGATAGGTCGACGCCCGGATGAACGTGCCCTTGGATTTCGACATCTTCTCGCCGTCGACGGTCAGGAACCCATGGATGTGGATCTTCGTCGGCAGTTGATATCGCGA
>JAZFUB010000307.1:0-18909 GCA_036447015.1 Thermoguttaceae bacterium
ACCGATCACTCTGCGGGATTATTACCTCGGCAATGGCGTCGGCTTCTCGTTCGGCTGGTACGACGCCGACGCTGCCGGCAACGAGTCGTGGACCCTCGAACCGGGGGCAACCGCCACGTTCAGCGCCGCGCTGCCGGCCGGCGCGGACACCTACGAGGTCTTCGCCCGATGGGACCTGCTCGACGGCGAAGGCGATCCGCGCGACCTCGACGGCCGGGCCAAGTATCGGATCGACCATACTCAGGGCTCGACCGTGGTCGAAAGGGACCAGAAGCCCGAGTTGGACGATGAGGGACCCGACTACATGGATGTGGATGGCTGGGTCTCGTTGGGTACTTATGTCCTGGACGGCAGCGGGCAGGTCGTTCTGACCCGAGGGACCAACAACCCGAGCAACTGGACCCTTGCCGATCAGGTCAAGTTCGTCAGTACGACGCACACGGAACTGGTCGACAATCCGACGCTCGATTCCTGGAGCACCGCCAATGCACCCACCACGTTGGGCTCGGGCGAGTATCTGGTCTTGGTCAGCAACTACGATGCGTTCGACTACCGATACGATATCGCCGCCAACGCCATCCCGGTCGCGGGAGCCTACACCGGAAGCTTTGCGAACAACGGCGAGAAGGTCAAACTGATGCGCGTGCTGGGTGCCGAGCCGAGCGGCATGATCCCCCATTACCGCGCCGATTACGTCAACTACGACGACAAACTTCCTTGGCCGACGGAGCCCGACGGCGACGGATACTCGATGAACCGCGTCGCCGCGGCCGATTATGGCAACGACCCGGCCAATTGGAGCGCCGGCACCTTTTGGGGAACGCCCGGCGACGTCAACCGGGGAATCGACACATCACCCCCAACGACTCCAACCGGCCTCTCGGCGACCGTTGTCATCATGCCCGAGATCGCAGTCGAGTTGACCTGGAGCGCGTCGACCGATGCCGAAAGTCGTGTCGAATTCTACAACGTGTTCCGCGACGGCGAATTGCTCGGCACCTCCGAGACCACCACCTACGTCGATACGGACGTGATGTTTGCCGTACCCTATTCCTACGAGGTTTCGGCCGTCAATCCCGATCGATACGAGAGCGAGCGTTCCGCGTCGCTGGCGATGACTCTGCCCGGCATCGACACGTTCGGCGTCCCCGATGCAACCACCATACGGCTAACCTTCAGCGAGCCGTTGGTGCAGGCGTCGGCCGAGGATGTGGCGAACTACGCTTTCACCGGCGGCGCGATTTCCGGCGCCGTTCTGCAACCAGATGCGTCCACCGTTCTGCTGACCACACCCGGGCTCATCGCCGGACAGAGCTACACGCTGACGATCGAAAGCCTGGAGACGGTTTCCGGCTTCTTGATGCCCGGCGGGCAACAGGTCGACTTCGACTATTATCCGACCGGTTCGGGGGCCATCCTGCGCGAGTATTGGCCCGGCATCGCAGGCAACGTCGTGAGCAACCTGACTTCCGATGTTGCTTATCCGAACAGCCCCTATCGGCGAGACTTCCCGGCACTGCTGGAGGCCCCGGTCAATCTGGCCGACCAGTACGGCACCCGCATGCGCGGCTACGTTCATCCGGACGAGTCGGGCTATTACACTTTCTGGATCGCCAGCGACGACCGAAGCGAACTCTACCTGTCGACGGACGACGATCCTGCAAACGCGGCCCTGATAGCGTCGGTGGGCACGTTCGTTGCTCCGCGCGACTGGACCGCCACGGCCTCGCAGCAGTCGGCCGAAGTCTACCTGTCGGCCGGCTTGAGATACTACGTCGAAGTCCTCCACAAAGAAGACACCGGCGGCGACCACGTCGCGGTGGCCTGGCAACGGACCGGCGGGCCGCTGGAGGCCCCGATCCCCGGCGACCGACTTTCGCCCTACGTGATCGAACCGTTGGACAATTCGCCGCCGGCCGCACCGCAGAACGTCGCCGCCGTGCCGCTCGACAGCGCACGAATCGAGCTCACTTGGGACGCTGCTACCGATCCCCAGAGCGGTGTGAGCTACTACGCCGTCTATCGCGACGGCATCGAGATCGCCACGACGGTCACAACCGGCTACGTTAACGCGGGCCTGGACCAGGCACTGACCTATACGTATGAAGTGGCAGCGGTCAGCGGCGACGATTTCCTGGGCGACTCGGGCGCCGCCGCGACGGCCAGTCCGTTGCCGGGAATCGAGTCGGTCGATGCGACCGGCCAGAGCGAAGTGGTCGTGACCTTCGGCAAGCCGGTGACCGAGGCAACGGCCGAAATCGTCGGTAACTACTCGATCACCGACTTCGAAGGGCAACCGGTGAACATCCTGTCGGCCGTCTGGAATCCGGTCCGAACCGACGAAGTTACGCTCACGCTGACCGACTCGCTCGTCAATAATGTGCTCTATACACTCACCGTCGAACTGGTCGAAGACAACGACGGACAAGTGATCGAACCGGGGGCGTCCGCACAATTCGTCTTCGGTGATCTGCACCCGAATCTGCTGGCCTGGTGGACTTTCGATCTGAACAACGAGGCGACCACCTACGACGTCAGCGGAAATAACCACCATCTGAGTGTCTTCGGCGCCGATTGGGACCCGGGCGGCCGGGTCGACGGGGCCTATCGGTTCGACGGCAGCCCGGGCGATTATCTCTTGGACGACGACGCTGAAAACTATATCGAGGGACTCGAGGCCTTCACCTTCGCCGCGTGGCTGAAAGCCGACGCCGTCGGAAACGATCACGGGTTCTACTTCTTCCAGGACCCGACCGGAAACGATCGATTCGGGTTCCGCTACGATGCACAGTTGCAAGGCCAGAACAATGCGGCCAACGGAATGCGCGGCGCCGTCCACACCACAGCCGGTGCCCATCGCTGGGAGTCGGAGCCGGGTACCCAGACGACCGAGTGGCAACACTTCGCCATCACCTGGAGTTCCTCGAATCCCATCGAAGTTTATCTCGACGGGGCCCTGGTGCCCGCCGGTTGGTCGGACGGCCTGGAAACCGGTGCGCTCGACGAAGTAGAGAAGTTGCTGATCGGGCGCGGCTCGGAAGACGCCAACTCCTCGTGGACCGGCCTGATCGACGAAGTACGCATCTACGACGCCGTTCTCACGCCGGAAGAGATCGCCGCATTGGTCGACACCGAGGCACCCACGGCCGATATCGTCGACGTCGATCCCGATCCTCGTGCCACGCCGGTCGACTCGATCGATATCGTGCTGAGCGAACCGGGAGTGACCGGCCTGGACCTGAACGATCTGAGTCTGACACGCGGCGGCGGCGGGAACCTGTTGACCGGCGCCGAATCGCTCACCGCGATCGACGCCGTCACGTGGCGGCTCGGCGATCTGAGCATGCTGACGGCCGAGGGCGGCAACTATCGGCTGACGCTCACGGCCACCGGATCCGGCATCTTCGACGCCGCCGGCAACCCGCTGGCTTTCGATGCGATCGACGAGTGGGCCAACATCATCTCGGGTCCCACCGTCGACATCACGCCCGTCAGCCCCGATCCCCGCAATTCGACCGTGGATCAAATCGAGATCGTCTTCTCCGAAGAAGTCACCGGTTTCAACCTGGGGGATCTGAGCCTCACTCGCGACGGCGGACCCAATCTGCTTGTCGGCCAGACATTGACGCAGTTGGATGCCGTTACCTGGTCGCTCGGTGGACTCACCGGCCTGACCGACACGACGGGGACTTACACGCTGACGCTCTCGGCCGACGGGTCCGGCATCGAGAATCTTGCCGCCGAGGCCCTGGTTGTTGGGGCCGTCGACACATGGATCACCGATGCCACCGCGCCGACGGTCGATGTGCTCGACATCGATCCCGACCCGCGCGGATCGGCCGTCGATGAAATCGCCATTGTTTTCACCGAACCGGTCTTCGGCCTGACCGTCGACGACCTGATCCTCACACGAGATGACGGCGAGAATCTGCTCAGCGGCAACGAATCGCTCAGCACCGAGGACAACATCACCTGGATCCTTAGCGGTCTCGGCGCGGTGACCAGTCTGCCCGAGGGAACCATCACCGGTTTCGTCGCCTACAACGATCACATCAAGGGACCCGAGACGCATCCGAACACCACCTGGTACGACGCATGTGCGGGCGATGCGGCCCCCGCCGGCCCGGCCTCCGGACCGCTGAAGGATATCGTCACCGGAGTCGATACGGACGTGACGCTGACGATCACCAACGACGGTGCAGTGTTCGATTACAAATCGAATCCGCCGGTCGAAGGGACGCCCGCCTACGAAGCCTTCCATGGGTTCGTCGATTTTGCAGGCTCCGACGGTGCCCTGCTCGCCGGCGTCAATGGTTTCGGCGCTAGTATCGAAATCGCGGGTGAGGACCGCTACGTCCACACCTTCTCGGGACTCGATACGGGCGACGAACTGACGTACAGCTTCATCGGCACGTCGGTTCGCGGCAAGGTCAACAACCGCTGGACGCTGGTGACGCTCGAAGGCACCGATGCGGCCGTGCCCTCCGAGCCGCAAGGCGACGGCATGTACGTCATCAGCCCAACGCAGATCGCGATCATCGGTGGACAGAACCATCTGGAAGGTCAAGGATTCACGGCCGCCTGGACCGAAATCGATCCGGGAGCCGACGGTGCGTTCTCCGTCGTCTCGACCCACTACACGGGCGAGGTGCCGGTCGGTTCCACCGGTGGGAACAAGAGCTACGCCCTGACGGCCGTCCGGCTCGCCGAGGAAATCTCGACCGGCATGCCCGGCACGTACACGTTGCGGGTCTTGGCCGCCGAGTCGGCCATCGTCGATGTGGCCGGCAACCCGCTTCAGGACGATGCCTCGGACACATGGGTGACCGACATCCCGGTACCGACCGCCGATATCGTCGACGTCGACCCCGACCCGCGTGACGCGGCCGTCGATCAGGTCCGGATCGAGTTCAGCAAGTCGATTGCCGGGCTGAATGTTGGCGATCTCACGTTGACTCGTGACGGTGGGGCCGACCTGTTGACCGGCGCCGAATCGCTGCTGACCGACGACGACACGACCTGGACACTCGGCGATCTTGGTGGACTGACCGCCCAGTCCGGCACCTATGTGCTTACGCTCACGGCCGAGGACTCCGGCATCGCAGACGCCGTCGGTTATCCGTTGGTCGCCAACGCCTCGGACACTTGGACGGTCGTCGAATCGGGCAGCCAGGTCGAAGGCCGCTACATCTTCTACAACAACTCCGCCTTCGACGAAAACAACCCCGATGCCAACGCGGCCGACTACAATGCGATCGCACCGTCGGCGGCCGACGCCACCGCACCCCACCTGGGCAAGACGGCCTTGTTGCCCGGTGCGACGGCAACCTTTCAGAACTACACGAGCTACGACAAGGGCATCAACGGCATTATCGTCGATATCGAGGGGCTTCCGGAGACTCCGGGCTTGAACGCCGCAGTCGACTTCACGTTCCGCGTCGGCAATAGCGACGATCTGACGGACTGGTCGCCCGCTCCCGATCCGGTGTCGATCACCGTCGCCGCGGGAGACGGCGTCGGCGGCTCGGATCGCGTGACGATCATTTGGGCCGACCATGCCATCGAGAACCAGTGGTTGCAGGTTACCGTTCGGGCGACCGACCAAACCGGGTTGAACAAACCGGACGTCTTCTACTTCGGCAGTGCGGTCGGCGAGGCGGGCAACCAGACGATCAATACGATCGTCAACGCCACGGACGAAATCGTCGCGAGGAACTTCCAGCACGGCGCCGTCGACCCGGCCCTGGTCGACGACCCGTACGATTACGATCGTGACGGGGTGGTCAACGGCACGGATCAGATCATCGCTCGCGGCAACCAGACCAACCCGCTGACGATGCTGCGGTTGATCACGGCAGCGGACGCCGCGATCGAACAGATGGCTCCCGAAGCCTTGGACGCGGATTTGGACTGGCTGATCGAGTATGAATCGATGAATTCAAGAGACGGGTCGGCGAAGAATACGGCGTCGGCCGTCGACGCATTGCTGGCGGCTGATTGGCAGTAACTCATTCGATCGCGGCGTAGACACGGTTCTTCAGTTCTCCGCTGAAGTCGAACCGGCCGGTCGGACTGATCTGGACCATGTAGATCGTAATCAGATCGTTCGCAGGGTCGATCCAGAACTTCGTACCGGCGGCGCCTCCCCAACTGTAGACGCCCTCCGGATCGATGGCGAACCCGAGGCCGAACTGAAAGCCGCCGGAGCGTTGGATCCCGTCGCCCAGGTGGTTGCGGTGCATCAGCCGAACCGTTTGCGGCTGAAGGATCCGTTCTCCGTCAAGCTGGCCCTCGCCGAGCAACATCCGACAGAACCGCAGGTAGTCGCCCGTGGTCGAGCACAATCCGCCGCCGCCGGAATAGAACCGGTTCGACGCAGTGACGAAACGCCACGAACGGGCCGGCGCGGAAACCGCCAGCCCGCCGTTGCCATCCGGAGAGTACATCTGGGCAAATCGAGACAGTTTTGGTTTCGGCACAGTGAAGAACGTGTCTTTCATGCCGAGCGGCTCGAAGATCCTCTTCTCGAGAAACCGATCCAACGTCATGCCCGATGCCACCTCGACGACGCGTCCCAACACGTCGGTCGAGACGCTGTAGTGCCACCGCGTGGCCGGCTGATGTTTCAGCGGGATCTTCGACAGTTTGGTCACGGTCTGTTCGAGCGTCTCGTCGGTCGTCAACACGCCCGCCTTCCTGTAGCGCTGGTCGACCTCGCTGTTGCCGAAGAATCCATAGGTCAGCCCGGAGGTGTGTCGCAACAGGTCGCGCACGGTCATCGGCCGCTTTGCCGCGACCTCCTCGTGGGTCGTCCGGCCGTCCTCCCCCTTGGTTTCGACGAGGACGGACATCTCGGCGAACTCGGGAAGATGCTTGGCGACCGGGTCGTCCAGAGCGAGCTTGTTCCGTTCGACGAGGATCATGGCCGCGACGCTCGTGATCGGTTTCGACATCGAATAGATCCGGAAAATCGTGTCGTCGGTCATCGGGAGTTTCTGCTCGCGATCGCGTTGTCCCCAGGTCCGGGCATAGACGATCTTGTCGCCTCGCATCACGAGTCCGGCCGCGCCAACGAGTTGTCCGTCGTCGACGTGCCGCTGCACGGCCGGATCGATTTCGGCCAGTTTTTCCACGTCGAGCCCGCAAGTCGCCGGATCAACCACCCGAAACTCGCCCGCCTGTGCCGTCATGGCCAGCAAGAACAACATCATCCACACGCGAGAAAGAACCTTCATTGTTTCACCTCCAAGGAAAACTTCGTACCTTACGACCTTCGATACTGAGTACGCAGGAAAAAAGGGAAAGGGGGAAAAGGGGAAGACGGGTTTTGATCGATTCCTTCCCCTTTTCCATCTTTCCCTCTTGCCTCGCAACCATATGCGGCCAGACTCTTGTCAATTCAGCTACACGGTTCATGCAACGACTGCGTCCACTGGACCGTCGCATCGCCCAACTACCAGGCCGTCACGCGGCGGCCCTTCTCGACTCGCATCATCCCGGTCTGATGGCCTTCGTGGCGTCTTTGCAGATCCAGGTACTTGCTCTGAAGCGTCGCCCTCTGCTGCGCATCCGTCGTGCGTACGATCTGTTGCTTCAAGTCTTCGATCGTCTTTTCGTCCCGCTCCATCCAACCACGCAACGTCTCCTCTCTCCAGGTGCGCAGATCTTCGAGCTTTTCGGCGTTCACGTCGTCGAGGTAATCGGTCAGTTGCTCGTGCATCCGTTTCGCCAACTCGGGCATCGACTCGGACAAATCTTTCCGCTCCTCGATATCCCGGGCCACGTTGAACAGGCGAAACCGATTCGTATTGAGGTCCTTCACCAACTTGTAGTCGCCGAGTCGGATGACCGACATCGGCACGTTGTCGAACCACGGATAGTGGAAGATCAGCGGCTCGACGGGCCGGTCGACGTTTCCCAGGTTACCGTTTTCGAAGACCGATCGCAAGCTTCCGCCGTCGAGCCGCTCGGGAGGCGGGCCGCTGTTTCCTGCAAGATCGCAGAACGTCGGCAGAAAGTCCCAGCCGACCACGGGCACATCGCAGTAGGTCCCCGGTTCGATCCCCGGCCCTCGAACGACCATGGGCACACGGATGCCGCCTTCCCAAAGGCTCGCCTTGCCACCGTTGAGCGGCCCGTTTCCGTGGAACCCGCCGCCGTTGTCGGAGGTGAAGATCACGTACGTGTTGTCGGCGATCCCCAACGAATCGAGTTTGTCCAACACGGCGCCCAGCCCGGTGTCGAGATCTTCCGTCATTGCGGCGTAGAGTGCCTCGTCTTTGCGCCGACCGGCCAAAACATACTTCTCGACCGTCTCCTTCAGTGCGTCATGGCCTACGTGAACGGCATAGTGCGAAATCCGCATGTAGAAAGGGCGGCCCGTTTCGACCTGCTTCTCCATGAACGCGTTGGCCCGTTGCGTGACGCTGAAAATCCGCTTGGGATCGTCCTCCGGGAGCGTCTCCTTGTGACCGTCGACCGTGCGCCAATCGCCGTGCCAGTTGTCCGTCCGACCATCACTGACGTCGAATCCGGCCTCCTCGGGCGTACGCGGCGAGCAGGCCCATTTGCCGAAGTGTGCCGTGATATAGCGCGGATCGGTCGCCTTGACTGCCCGGGGAGTCGTCAGCGCATCCGGAGGGCAGTTTGCCTTGCCCAGCAGGATCGAGTGATGCAGCCGCGTGGGCGTCTGTCCATAGAGGATACTGTCGCGCGAAGGACTGCACACCGGCGCCGGTGAATAGGCGTTGGAGAAGACCATGCCCTCGCGTGCCATGCGCCCGAGATGGGGAGTCCGGCAGATGTCGCTTCGAGAATCCGCTCGACCGGCCATCATCGGCACGGAAGTATCGGCCCAGCCCTGGTCATCGGTGAAGAAGAGAATGATATTCGGTCTGCCCGATTTGGAAGCCGCCGCTTGCGTCGCGCTCGTACTGCCGAGTATCAGAACGCTCACGAGCAGGGCCGTCAACAAATGGGTCATCCGCTTCGGAGTCATTGAATTATCTCCTCGATTCTTTCGGCACGATCGCCCAGACGGGCTCGCGGGCCATCACGGCGCGATGGTCCGGCAGATGATCTTCGAGCCACTCGACGGCCTCGGCGGCCTTCGGGAACCGGCCGTCAACACCGCAGACGGCGGCTGCGCGGGCCGAGTAGGCGTAGCTGTTGCCGTAGTTGGGCAAGTCGGGTTTGCTGAGCTTGGCATTCTCACGTCCCAACTTCTTCCAGTCGTCGTAAATCGTCACTTGCCCGTCCGGCGTCTGCTCGCCGACGACGCAACGATAGGGCGTCGACAGCATGGGATCGAAGTCGGGTGCGTTGGTGATCATGCCGACTCGCTGACGCAACAGGAAGTCGCGCGGGCAGGCTGCGTCTTGATAGCCCAATTCGACCAGATGATGGAAACTCCAGGTCAGGTAATCCAGCTCCCAAGGACAATTGATCATCCAGTTCGGATTGGCCGCATTCTGGATCCTCGCGTTGTTGACGGTACGCAGCCCCCAGAAGCCCATGGTGTTGGTCTCCGGCGGGCCGACCATTCGGTGGATGCGGTCGGCAATGTTATTGCGGACCTTCGCGCCGAAGTAGTCACGCTCGGGATCCTCGTCGGGAGCGATCCACCCGGCGTCGGCCATGTTGCGCAGCCCCCAGCCGTTACCGCGAATCTGGCCACCCATCAGACCTCGCCCCTCTTGGCGAGGATGGGGCCATGTCTTCAACAAACAGCAGTTTCCCCAGAAATACGCCTCTTCAAGGTAGTAGAAGTCGCCGGTGACCAGGTACGGCACGTAGGCGAATGAGCCCTGATGAGCAAGGTCGGGTGTGAGTTTCTCGACGTTCGGGCTCGGCGCGTGGCGGTCCGGTTTCCACTCGGGTTTGCCATACTCTGCCCGATAACCGTCGAGCCAGAACTTCGGCCGCTGATCGATCGTGAGGATGCGGCCCGTTTCCCGCGAGCGGACGTGAATCGGCCAGGAACCGGCCAGATCGCCGCCCGCCAGCACCAGTGCCTTCAGTTGCGGCCGCATCGTCAACAGGTACTCGACGGTCCAACTGGGATACGGCCCGATCTCCTGTCTTCCACCGGTCGTCGGCATGTAGGCCGTCAGCGAGCCGCGGCCCATGATCTCATAGCGAGGCCCGTCGATTTGAAACTGGGGCCGAATTTCCTGCGACGGTTCGGGCAGTTCGAGCGAGCGATCGTAGTTCGGCAACGCGCCGCTGGCCGACAGTTGGGCCAGGTCGTGAACCACATGGACGCCCCCGTCGCCTTCACCCCACCAAAACACCTTCCGCCAACGCGACAGCCGGCGATGGTCGACCCCGTCGGCCTGAAAGACCGGCTTGCCGCCAACGGTCATCGACGCATCGTAGCGGATGTTCCCCGCCCAGGTGTCCCAGCAGTTCTCGACGACCACCGAGACCCGCACCCGCTTGCAGCCGGCATAGGCCCGCACCTGAAACTGCACCATGAGATCTTCGTCGGGCCGTCCGTCGCGATCCAGCAGCGGTCCTTCGAGCAACCATTCCGTCGCCACCGGCCCACGGAGCCAAGTCTTCGCACGGTCGCCGGCCTGCTCGAGCATCCCTCGGGCACTGGCCTTTCGGATCGTGCCGTCGGGAAATTTCAGGCTGATTGTGGCATCGAATGGGGTCTTCAGCAGGTCTTTCGCCTGGACGGCTTGTGCCGTGGCATCGGAGAGTGGCTCTCCGGCCGCCAACGAGAGTTTTCGCGACTCGCCGGCAGCCAACTTCGGTACGATCGCCGACACGACGGCAAACCGGAGCGAACCGTCGTCGTACGTCCGTTTCCGATCGATCTGGGCTGCGTGGCCGTCGACGAGGCATTCGACCTGTTTGCCGCGGGGAATTTCACCACGGACGAACACCTGGCCGAAGGTGACGGGCACGTTTTCAAGCGACACATCGGCCGGGCCCAGGAGTTCGACTTCGACCGCCCGCACGGTCGCGACGCTGGGCAAGGCCAGGAGAAACAGGGCGAGCATCGCGAGCGATACGTTGCGCCGAGAAATGATTCTGAACATAGTCGAACCTTTCCTTTGCTGACATTTCTGGTAACTCTCAACGCCGGGCAAGCCCGCCGGCTAACTGCTCCAAAACAGTCGTAGGGTGGGCACCGCCCACCAAAACTCGCTTGACGTGTTCCCCGTGGTTCTTTCTTGGTGGGCAGTGCCCACCCTACTTTTTCACTGGACTGCTCCGAAGCAGACGACGGTTCCGTCCTCCAGCGACAGTATCAGTCGCCCGTTGGCGGCCATGGCCCCGTTGAACACGGGCGGCATCGGCAGGCGGCGCTGGGAAAGCACTCGACCGTCCGTCTTGTCGACGATCCGTAGCAGCCCGCCTTTGCGGCCCTCGAATGCGGCCAGCGGATCGGCCTTCTCCACAATATCCGGCGGCCCGGCCACGCAGAGCGTTTCGTCGGTGACCACCATGGCCCGGCCGCGAATCGCAATCCGCTGTTGCCACGTGTTCTTGCGGCCTCCCAGATCGTGTGCGAACAGCAGATACCCCTGCTTGCCGGGCGTGAAATAGACTTTCGGGTCGAGGCCCTGCAACGAGTCGAACATTCGCAGGCAATAGGCGTGACTGTCGTCATAAACGATCAACCGGGCGTGCCCGGCATGTCCCATCGACCAGGGCATCCGCTTGAAATAGGCGTCGTCGAGCATGCCGCCGCGCATCTTCAGGAGCGGCGTGCCCCGCTGAGGTTCGAGCTGCATGTCGAACTTGGTCGACCGCATGAACAGGCTGCTGTCTTCGAGGCGGAGGATGTCCGAGAGGGTTCCCATCGGAAGGCGGTAGTTCTGTTGCAGGTTGTCGGCCGTATAGCTGGGGCCGGCCAGATTTCTTTCCTTCAGGATCCGGCCGGTCATGGCATCGATGGCCGCCAGATGCAGTCCACCGTCGACGTGCGACGATCGGCCGGCGACCGTGTAGGCAACGATCCGCTGCGTGTCGGTTGAAGTGTCGGCGGCAACCAGCACGGCACCATGGACGGGCCAGGCCGATTCGAGTTGCCCGAACGCAACGATGCGGCGATCCTCCGGCCCGGCCCGCAGTCGCCACTCGAGTTGGCCCGAATCGGCCGAGACACGATAGACCCAGCCGTCGGCCGAGCCGAACAGCACCGCGCCGCGATCGTACGTCGGCGGCGAGTCGATTCTGGCGCCCGCATGGAATCGCCAGAGCACGGTCCCATCGGCCGCGTCCAGGGCGACAATTTGATGCTCGTCGACCAGCGGAACGAAGACACGGTCGCCGACACCGATCGCCGGCCCCACACGGTTGCCGAGTTTCGCCTGCCAGAGCGGTTCCAGTTCGGTCGGAAGCCGTGTGTCGACCGAGCCGGATCGGCCCGGATCGGCGCGAAACGTGGGCCAATCGGCGGGATTCGTCGGTTCCGTTTCCTGACGCGTGACCGTCGTATAGGCGGGACCTCGCTCCAATCGAGGCCCTCTCTCGGTCGTTTGCTCGTCGACAACGCTCTCGCGTGCCGCCGCCAGGGCGTTGAAGCCGTTGAGGATCTCATCGATGTAACATTCGCACGGATGGGGCGGTGCATACTGCAAACCGTTGGCCGGCATCATGCCCATGTGGCAGGTGCCGCGAACCCAATTGTGGATCGAGTGTTCGCCGCCGTCGAGGTCGACGAATTCGCTCCCGCGCCGGCTGGCCAACACGTAGCGGACGGTCGCCTTGTTCCGGTAACACCGATGATGGTGGTGCGTCTTGAAGATATTGCCCAAGGGGATCTCACGGGTCAACTTGCCGCTGTGCAGATCGTATCCATTGAGACTGACCGGCCAGGAACTGCTGCCGGTGGAGCCCTCGAGCTTCTCACGGGCGAGTTCCGCACTCCACGTCCAGACCAGTCCATCGATAACGAACACGTCCTTCCATTCGTACCAAAGGTGTTGCAGGAACTTCTTCGGCTGGTTCCAAAGCAGTTCGCCCGAACGGGCCGAGAACGCGGCGAGTTGGTTGGGACTGGCGTGCAGCACGACACCGTCGGCAACGATCATCGTACCGGTCCACACTTTTTGGTGCGCGTCGATGCCGCCGGCCTTGGAATCCTGTGCGACTAACGGAAAAGTGCTGCGCCACAGTTCCTTCCCGGTCTCGTAGTCGAGACAGACGACGCTATCGCCGTCGAGCAGCGTGACGACGTTGCCGTCGGTGGCGATGTCGAGCGTCGGATCCACCTTCGCCGGCGCGACCTTGCCTCGCATGGCGCTGAATCGATAATAATCGGTCGTCGTGCCGCCATAGTCATTCTCCGACGCCCAGATCTGCCGGCCACTCTCGACATCGACGAGTTTCACACGGGCCCGATCCCCGTCAAGCACGGTCAGGACAAGCCGCCCCTGGTGGTGAAGGATTTCCGACGTCCGTGCCGTGCCGGCATATGTACTGAGCATTTCACCCGTGCGTCCGTCGAACCGGCTGACGGGCGCCCGATAGCCGAGCGTCGCAAACAGATCGTCGCCCGCGGCCACCACCCGTTTGTCGAGATTGATCGGAATCACACCGGGTCGCGGCGTGAACCACGAGGGTTTCCACTCGCGCCATCCCCACCGCTGGATCGGCACCTTCCAAAGCAGCACGCCGTTGAATGCGTCGCGGGCGGCAAGCGACCATTTGTCGGGCGGCGACTCGGGCCCGGCCAGGCTGGTCGGCGCGTCGTTGACGATGTAATAGATGCGGCCCCGGGCAGTGACCAGGCAGCGGAGATTCGAGTCGGATTCGTGCGACTGAGCCCAACGCGGCCCGGCCAGCCATTGAAAATGTTTTGGCGGACCGACCACGCGATCATTCGCCACGGGATTGCCGTCGGCGGCGTGCAGGTGATGCGACCACTCGTCGATGTCGCCGGGCCAGGGATTGACGACCTTCGTCCACTGTCCGTCGTGGTGGAGGTAAGCAACGCCCAACGGGGCCAGCACTCGAAGGATCTCTTCCTTGGAAACATCGCCCGAGTCCTCCGCAACCAGAAGGTTGACCAAATTGTCTGTGTATGGCAGACGCCGCCCGTCGAACGTATCGACCGACACACGGCCGTAGGCGCCGAGTGATCGAATATACGTACGGGCCTTCGCCACTTGCTGCGTGTCGGCGTCAATCCCATGCACGAGGTACCTGTTGCCGACACCCAAGGCGGCCGTAAGTTTCCCGTCACCGCAGCCGAGATGAACGATCAACCCTCCACGGACGCCCGTCTCATCAAGAATCCGCCGGGCCAGATTGTCGTCATCCGCCGCTTCGGCATGAGAGCCCATCAAGCATGGCTGACAAATGATCGCTAGAAGAAGCAGGGTGGAGGATCCACTTCGATTTCCGATGCATCGCATGGTTGCGTTTTCCTTTTGGTTGAACCTTCCGGTCATATGAACAAGTAGGGTGGGCACCGCCCACCAAAATCCAAGGGGAGCAAGTCAAGCGAGTTTTGGTGGGCGGTGCCCACCCTACGGCTTCTGTTCAACGGAGCCCTGTCTCCCCGACCCGAAGCTTTGCCAACTCTGCGGCGCATAGCTGGACCCATTGGGTATCGCCCGCCTCGCGAAATCGGGCCATGGCTCGGTCGAGCATTTCGATGCAGTAGTTGCTTGGCCGGTCGCCGCGCAGGCGGGGGATCTTCGGCAACAATGCCCGGTATAGATCGAGGAGTTGTTCGCCGGCCGCTTCGGACTTCCGACAGATCTCTTCCACCCGATCGAGCATTCGCGGCACGTACCGTCCTTCCTCGGGAAATCGCAGAATGGTCATCTGCAATCCCTCGACGGCCCGCTTGTACTGTTGGTCGGCTACGAGGTATTCGGTATACTTCAACCGCGCCTCGCAGGCCAGGTCGGGGCGTCCGGCCTGTTCGTACATCGCGACCAACTGCCCGAACAACTGCTCTCGCAACTTGGGCACGTCCTGAAAGGCCACGAGATCGTCGAAGATTTGCCAAGTGAAGTCGGGAAATTGGGCGAACGTGCGATACATTCCGTCGAGGATGCTCTTCATGGCCAGGCTGTGCTGCTTGGTGAGCACGCCACCGCGCGACATCGCGGCCAGGGCGATCCATGCGGCCTCGTTCTTCGGACACATGTCGAGCAGCTTACGCAGAAACATGATCTGCGCGGCGACATCCATTTCGGCCCGCTGAAGCAGCAACGGATACGCCTTCATGATCAGATCGGCGTGGCGCCGGCTGCGAGGATTGCGGCCGACGCTGTCGAGACGCATCTCCAGCAGCCGATCGGTGATGGGCTGCCCCGATTGCGGGTCGCCGAGGTTGCCCACGTAGTATCGGTCACCTCGATAGCGTCCCTCGGATTGCAGCGTGAAGGCGATGCTGTTGGAAGTGACGTTGCCCAGTTCGACCCACATGACCCAGGCATGCAATTCGCCAGAGCGCGACTCACCGCGCACGTACGCCGCCGGCACGGCCATGCTCTTTCCCACGCGGGAAGCGAAGTCGGCCTGCATGGCACAGACGCCGCCGAACTGTCTGAGATTCTCCAACGTGTAATCCTGGCCTTCGAGTTGCGTGAACTGCCCGGCCGTTTCGAGCATTTGCGTGTCGTAGGGCACGTCCTTGTAACACTTGCCGTACATCACGATCTTCGGCGTGTAGTTCGTCAGAGCCCATTGCCGTTCGTCCGAGGGCGTGCGGTGGTTGATCACGTGGACGAGGAATTCCCAGGGCAGGTATTCGGCCCGCAACTGCATGAACCGTTCGCCCGTGATCAGGTATGCGAAGTTTTCGACCGCACCGAGGCTCCCCTCGGGCAACCGGGTCTTGGTCCGGCGCTGATGATGGGCATAGTCGTAAACGGCCCCGCGCTCCCGGTCCCAGGTCACGGCCAACGCAATCGCCAGCTCGGCATATTGCGGCATCTTGTCGGGAAACTGTTTCCAAAGCTCCTTCCACAACGCCAACGCCGACGCGACGTCGTCGTGTTGCGGATCGATGGCCGTGTAGAATTCCTCCTTGATTTCCACATGTTCGGCGAGCCACGCAGTCATGGCCTCGAGGTCTTCGCCATAGGCGGCCTCGATTTCCGCAGTGTGCCGCTTCTCGAAACGATCGGCAAAGAGCTTGCGTAGCGCCGGGTATTCCGCCCGAAAGAAGAGTCTTTTTCTCTTGTAACGCTCCAGGAGAACCTCGTCGCCATACTCGCCGGCCGGTGTCTCGACGGAAGCGGCAATCGGTTCGGCGATCGGATCGGCAATTGGTTCGGTGATCAGATCGGCGAGTTTCGGCGGCGTTGGCGTCTCCTCCGCCGGCGTCTCGGCTCCCTCGCCATCGACGCCGATTGCAATGGCCGGATCGACGACGACGGCCTCCAGTTTCTCGACCCGGACGGTAAATGTCTCCTCCGTGCTCAATCCCCCGGGCACGGCTTCCGTCGCGCGAACGGTGAAGTGATACTCGGTCTGAGGATCGGCGCTGAGTAGATTGTAACTGTGCAGATTCCATTCGAACTGGCCCGTGTCGGCGTGAATCCGCGCATCGCTCGACGCACCGGGCAACAGCCGAAAGTTCAGTTTCCGCTTCGGTGTATCCGGATCCTCAGCCTTGACGGTAAACGTGAGAATGCTCCCCGGATCGGCCCGCTTGTCGCCGATCGGCTGAAAGACCGGGGGGCGATTCACTTCGTTGACCAACTCGCCGCTCTGCGGATCTTCGACCGGTTCGACGGCCGCGCGATCTCGATCGCCAAGCAGAGCCGGTGCGGCCAACCCCACGACAATCGCCAACAGGACCAGGGCACCAACGCCAAGCAGCAGCGGCAGGCGACTCGACTTCTTGACGCCGATACGCTCCTTCTGATGGGTCTCGGTAAGCGAAGCAAAATCAAACGACTCACGCTCTGTCGGCGGAGTCACCGGCGGAGCGGCCGGCCGAGCTTTCCCCGGGCCTTTTCGGATCGGCGGGCGTTTCGGCGGCTTGCTGTCTGCCATCGACTAAACTCCTTCTCGGCTTGGCTCCACCCTACGTCTTGTGGGACGAGAATCTTCCCTATCCAGAATAGGGGAAACTGCCTCGGTCTGCAAGCAGACGGCCGTTTCCTGCAGGAGATCTGCAAAGTCGGCTTGGGGAAAGAAACGGACGGAGGGTGGTTGGCGGCCACAAAACATGGAATACTGTCTAACGATCATGCATATTGTCCTCCACCAGCCCGAAATCCACTACAACGCCGGCAGCATCGGCCGAACGTGCGTTGCGCTGGGGGCCAAACTCTGGTTGGTCCGGCCGCTGGGGTTCCAGCTTGACGACAGGCACCTGCGCCGGGCCGGGCTCGACTATTGGCAGCATCTCGACTGGGAAACCGTCGACGACTGGGATGCCCTGCTGAGTCGACTGCCGGAGGATCGCATGTGGTTCTTCTCCAAGAAAGTCCGGACGGTCTATTCCGAGGCACGTTTCGGGGCCGACGATGTGTTGGTCTTCGGCAGCGAGTCGCAGGGGCTGCCGCGATCGATACTCGACGCCCACCCGAACCGATGTCTGCGGATCCCCATCCACCCCGATGCCCGAAGCTTGAACCTCTCGGTCAGCGCCGCCGTGGCCGCATTCGAGGTCCAGCGACAACTGCGATAGCCCAGCACTGGCAGACTGCCGCCGGGTGTGGAATAATGTCCTCGAAAGGAGTTCGGAAGCGTTTTCCGTCGATCTGGATTTTGCCCGAGTACCGCCCATTCATGTTCGATGTCGATTGTGTCTTGCAGCAGACGTTCGTTGCCCGGGTTGAGCATTATCCATCGATCGGCTCGACCAACGATCGGGCCATCGAGTGCGCGGACGGACCGGGCGAGGAATTGCCGCTGTTGGTCGTGGCCGACTGTCAGACGGCCGGACGCGGCCGGGGAAGCCATCGGTGGTGGACCGGGCGCGGCAGCCTGGCCATGAGCCTCTTGTTCGAGGCCGAAGTGTTTGGGCCGACTCGACCGAGTGCCCCCCCGATGGCAGCGTTGGCCGTGGCCGTCGCATTGGTCGAGACCCTCACGGGGCGGCTTCCCTGCCACAAGCCGGGAATCCATTGGCCCAATGACATCATGGTCGGCGACCGCAAACTGGCCGGCATCCTGGTCGAGGTTCTACCCAACCGGCGGCATGTGGTGGGCGTTGGGCTCAACACGAACAATTCCTCGGCAGACGCCCCGGCCGAACTGAAGCAGACGGTTGCCACACTGAAGGAGTTGACCGGCAAGGAGCACGATCACACCGAATTGCTCGTCGAGTTGCTGGGCCACATGGATCGCGTCTTCTCGCAATTGGCATCGGCACCGCATCGGATCGGCGCCCGGGCCGACGCGCTGTGTCTGCAACGTGGGCAGACGCTGAGTGTAACACTCGGCAGCGGATCGACGCAGGGCCGATCGACGCGGGGCCGGTGCGCGGGCATTGCCCCTGATGGGGCGCTACTGTTGGACACGCCGGACGGACGGAAATCGTTCTACACGGGCGAGTTGCGCCCGTAAACTCGCCGTCGAACCGTTGCTTCGGGTGGGATTCTACGATCGCAGGCCGAGAAGACGTGCCTTCCGGGCATATTATGACGTCTGTAACGAACGTAGCGGCAAGTGGACTGAAGTCCGACCGATGAGGTACGGGAAGATCTTGGCTGCTCCACTCGAAGCGGCTCCGTTCCGATCCAAAAGGCACGTTGCACCGCCTAGCCGCTAGCGACCGGTGTGCTATGATCTGAAGTGGTAGTGTAGGGTTGCTCATGCGGTAGACAGAAGAGGTTCACCCGCATAGGGGCTTAGAACTCGTACAGGAATTACTTCCCTATTTGGCCATGAGCAGTGAGCTTTGAGCTATGAGCAGTGGGATAGCCCATGACTCAAAGCTCACTGCTCACTGCTCAAAGCCAACACCCAAGAACTGAA
>JAZFUB010000308.1:0-7082 GCA_036447015.1 Thermoguttaceae bacterium
ACCCCCGCCGCAACCACCACCCCCACAGTCGCCGCCCCCGCAGTCGCCACCCGTGCAACTTCCCACGTTCAAGAGCCCCGCGTTTCAGCCGCCCGCCACGCCGACGGTGCCGCCACGCGCGACGGAAGAGCCACTGGGTGCGGAACTCGCCAAGATCGGCAACAGGCGAGTTCCCTCGTACGCCTATCGCCGCAAACCATCCTTGTTGGCGACCGCGATCGTAGTCGTCACGATCCTTGCCGTTATCCTGGGAGTAGCGATTCTAATGATGACCGTGTAGGGTGTGTGCTTGCACGCACGCGAAATGGTCGAAACGCAATGAGAAATTGACAAGCTGTAACGATGCGTGCGTGTGAACACGCACCCTACGCGACCGACAACTCCACCACCACAAAAGGAGACAACGCAATGAGTTTCCGAGACAACCGACGAACTTTTCTGAAGCGTTCCGTCATCGGCGGGCTTGGCTTGACGTTGTTGCGCGATAGCCGCTCGGCGTTGGGTTACCAGGCCAATGAGAAGCTCAACGTCGCCTCGATCGGCGTGGGTGGACAGGGTGGCGGCAACACCCGGGCGATGGCCGGCGAAAACGTCGTGGCGCTCTGCGACGCCGACGAGCGGCGTGCCGCCGGGAACTTCGAACGGTTCCCCGACGCCAAACGGTTTGCCGACTTTCGCAAGATGTTCGACCAAATGCACGCCCAAATCGACGCGGTCGTGGTCAGCACGCCCGACCATACCCATGCGGTGGCCTGCATGGCGGCGATGAAGCTAGGCAAGCACGTTTACTGTGAAAAACCACTCACACGCACGGTCCGCGAAGCCCGGCTGTTGCGTCTAACGGCCAAGGAGCAGAACGTCGTCACGCAGATGGGCAACCAGGGCTCGTCGAGCGAAGGCATGCGGCGCGCGTTCGAGATGGCTTCCTCGCGTAGCGTTGTCGGTGATACGACGGAAGCCCATGTGTGGCTCGGCGGAGGGAACGGCCCGCAGAAGCGTCCGGAGGATCGCCCGGCCGTGCCGAAGGAAGTCGACTGGGACATCTGGTTGGGCCCCGCTCCGTTTCGTCCGTACCATCCGTGCTACATGCCGGCCTCGTGGCGCGGTTGGCGTTCGTTCGGCACCGGCACGATGGGCGACATGGGATGCCATGGGTCGAACATCGCATTTCGGGCGTTGCGGCTCGACGCGGTCTGGAATCCGCATCCGCTGTTCGCCGTGCCCGCCGGCAGCGTGATCCGTGTCGAAGCGGAAGCGTCGGAACTGGACGTGGAGGGCTATCCCCGTTCGATGAAGGCCCAATACGAATTCCCGTCGCGCGGCAAGCTGCCGCCGGTCAAGCTGACGATGTACAACGGAGGCCCCAAGCCGCCGGAAGCCGTGCTGTTGGGACACAAGATGACCGACCACGGTTGCCTGGTCGTCGGCAGCAAGGGGAGCGTCTTCTCCGATTGTCCGTGGAACACGCGATTCGTGATGCTGCCACAAAAACAGTTCGAAGGGTTCGAAGGCCCCAGCCCGACGTTGCCTCGCTCGCCGGGCCATCACGCCGAATGGATTCTCGGCTGCAAGGGCGGCCCGAAACCGTTCTCACAGTTCGCCACCGGCGGCCCGCAAACGGAAATGCTCCTGCTGAGCCACGCCGCCCTGCTGGCCGGTCACGCGATCGACTACGATCCGATCGCGGGGAAAGTCGTAGGCGATGATGCAGCGAACGGGTTCCTCCACCGCGAGTATCGCGACGGTTGGTCGCTATAGTTGTTTGTAACGGCCGATATGACGTGTCGGGTGCCATGGGCGGCTTGCCCGCCCTTGACGCCTTGCGGTTGCGGTCGGACTGACAAGGGCGGGCAAGCCGCCCATGGCACCCAACACTCACCACCGGCATCCGGCAAACTGGGTGTTTGTTGT
This sequence comes from Thermoguttaceae bacterium, assembly GCA_036447015.1. Taxonomy (GTDB): domain Bacteria; phylum Planctomycetota; class Planctomycetia; order Pirellulales; family Thermoguttaceae; genus JAZFUB01. Next base: position 1,912 of record JAZFUB010000308.1, read on the forward strand.
CGGTTTGGCCCTGCCTGAGTGGACAATCCAATGTCGACTTTCATAGTGGACGCTTTCACTCACTCGGACGGAGTCTAACAAGTTGCTGTTGCGGAAAGTCCGCGGCTGGCACCCCCCACTTCCTGCGTTGTAGACGTTCTCTCGACTTGGTAGAATGAGAACTGCCGTGTCGAGCGGCTGCGTGCGTACCTTCCTCACCTACCCACCCACTTTCCCTGCGAGGTCGTTATGAACTTCCGAACTTTCTCTGCCTTGGGTCGTTCGGTTGTTGTTCTCGTTGCTCTGCTGCTTTTGGTGGTGGGTGCCAATGCGGCGGAAAAGACGACGCCCGATTGGTATCGCGAGGGGCCGACGCTTGGCGACACGTTGCTCGATTCGAAGATCGAACTGAGCCGTATCACTCAGCAGCAATGGGCCGCCGCCGGGTTCGAAGAGAAGTCGGGCCGGCCTTTCCCGAAGTTTCTCGAGACGTCCGATGACTGGGCGTGGCGAGAGGTCGAAGTGAGGGAACAGACTTACGAGTTCGCAACCGGCGGGCGGAAGGCGCTTTACGTCGGTGCAATCGATCGCTTCGGCGGCCAGCCGTTCGGCGGCGGTTGTCGATTCTGGGCCGTCGACCGCGAGGGCAAGCGAACGGCCATCGACTACAACACTCCTCGCGGCGGTGTCGTCACTCGCCAGGAGAAGAGCATCCACAATCATCCGCAAGTTTGGGAATACACCGTCACGCTGCCGGCCGGAACGGAGACGTTCGTGATCGAGAAGCTCCATAATTGCGAACCGTGGCCCATGGGCTGGGTCGACGATCGTTCAAGGATCGAGTTGGTCACGGAGTCGCTCACACCGTTCGGCCAACTCGCGCAGCTCGTGGATGATGCGACGCGACAGGACCCGCGAATCAGTCGGGCCGGCAATCGCGAGACGGGGACTGCCAAAATCTGTTGCGGCCCGTTGACCGATTACGCGAACATGGCCCGCCGCTACTATTGGGATTTGCCCGTCGGACAGCAGGAAGTGATCGACGGCTATGTGCAGGATCGGACGAAGATCGACCGAAAGACACTACTGAAGATTCGCACCGTTTTCGTCAACTACCACGCTATCTTGGAGCCGAGGCTCCGAGAGTATCGCGACATTCGATTCGGCAGCCAGTTCAATGAGTTCAAGAGCCTGATCGAACAGACCGACGATATTCCGCGTTCCAAGGCATTGCTGCCGCGACTCGAAGCGTTGCGCACCGAGGCGGCCGAAGTCGAACGTGGTATGAACGGCGGGCGCGCGACCGATCTTGCGACGGCCGACCGGTTGATCACCGAATTGCTCGAGGTCAAGATCGTGCTCGATCTCGAATGCCGCTTGAAGTTGGCCCATAAGACGCTCGAATACGTTCAGCGGAGCAAGCCGTTGCCGGCCGAAGCCAAACAACTGTCGGCGTTGACGGGCACGGTCGAGCGAGCCGGTGCCGAGCAGTTTCCCGAGTTGATCGAGCAGCTCAAAACGCTCCGCCGACGGATCATCCTCCAGCATCCCGATTTGCAGTTCGAGAAGCTGTTGGTCTGTAAGAACCATCATCCCGGGCCGGGGCATATGTGCGATCAGTACCTGGGCCGACATGCCCGGCCGGGCAAGGGACTGTTCGTCGTCGAGGACTGGCTCAGCGATGAGCCGAAGGAGACGTGCATTACCGAGGACCTGCCCGAGGGATACTACCACCATGCCGATCTCTCGTACGACGCCACGCGCGTCGCCTTCGGTTTTTGCAACACCACGGTCGAGGAAAGCCGACAGCAGCGGCACTGGATCTACGAGGCGGCCATCGACGGGTCCGGCACTCGCCAACTCACTGGGACGCTGCGCGATCAGATGCAACGGGTCGAGGACCGCAAAACCGTGGTGATCGAGGATTGGGACCCGTGCTATCTTCCCAACGGCTCGATTGCATTCACTTCGACGCGCTCGCAGTCCTATGGCCGGTGCCACGGCGGACGCTATGTGCCGGCCTACATCCTCTTTGGCATGGACGGCGACGGCAGCAACATCCGGCGTTTGTCGTTCGGCGAGGCCAACGAATGGGACCCATCGGTGCTGGGCGACGGACGGCTGGTGTTCACGCGTTGGGACTATATCAATCGCCACGACACCCGATACCAGGGCCTCTGGACGACGCATCCCGACGGCACGCGAACGGCCCACTACTACGGCAGCTACAGCACGAGCCCCTGCATGATCGCCGAGGCCGAAGCGATCCCCGGCACCAATAAGATCGTGGCCACCGCAACCGACCACCACGGCTACACGCAGGGGTCGATCATCATCATCGACGTCAGCCAGGGCGAGGACGGTTGGGAGCCGCTGACGGTCGTCACGCCCGAGATCGCGTTCCCCGAGGCCCGCTATGACGTGATGCACTGGATGCCGAAGCTGGCCGCCCCGAGGGTCGATTCGTCGAGCACGCGCGGCCTGGTATCGCGCGCCCGGGCGATGGCCCCTTATCCGATCAACGACACGCTGTTCCTCTGTGCCTATGCACCCAATGGCGGCGACTATCGGATTTGTCTGGTCGACACGCTCGGCGGCCGGGAAGTGATTTATGATAAGGACGTCTGCTCGGCGGCCATTCCGATCCGACCACGACTGGCGCCGCGAGTGATTCCCTCGGGCTTGCCCCAGGGACCGACGGAGAACAGCGGCCGGCTGGTCATCCAGGACATCTACGAGAATCGCCACGCCACGCCCGAACATCCGCTTCAGCGGGGCGAGATCCGTTCGCTTCGGGTCAATTTGGTCCTGACGCAACCGACGCGGAACCATTGGGCACGTGGCTCCGTCTCGAACGAAGTGATCAAGCGGCCGCTTGGCACCGTGCCGGTCGACTCGAAAGGCTCGGTCGCTTTCGAGGCGCCGGCCGGCGTCCCGCTGCAACTCCAGGCACTCGACGAAAACGGCATGGCGGTGATGACGATGCGTTCGTTCATCTATCTGCACCCGGGCGAGACGCAAACGTGCGTCGGTTGCCACGAACAACGCAACTCGAGCCCCCGGCCGGTCGCCGCCTCGGGCATGAAGGTCCACCAGCTCGAACCGGTTCCCGGCGTCGACTACGACGACATGGCCTTCAGCTTTACGCGAACCGTCCAGCCGGTGCTCGACCGTCATTGCATCGGATGCCACGGCCTGGGACAGACGGCCGAAGACGGAAAGAAGGCCCCGGGAAGCTACGTCTTCTCGGTCGACGTCGACGACAGCTCGGACAACCCCAAGCGTTTCGACGCCATGCCGACCTCCTACCGCCAACTGTTGAGCCACTCGGGAGCCCGTTTGGCGCACCGCAACGGCGAGACGGAAACGAGCGTGCCACGCGACTACTTCTCGCCGACCAGCAAGCTGCCGCCGATGCTGTTGGCCGAGCATTACGGGCTGACTCTCGATCGGGAAAGTTTCGCGAGGATCATCACATGGCTCGACCTGAACAGCCAATGCTACGGCACCTATCTACCGAACCGCGAGGAACAACGCATCCCCGACACCGCGGGCGAAGCGGCCTTGCGAACCTATGTGGCCGGGCTGTTCGGCACGGAACTCGCCACGCAGCCGCTCGGCGCATTGGTCAATCCGGCCGATCTCGACGAAAGCCGCATCCTCCAAGCACCCTTGCCCACGAAGCACGGCGGTTGGGCCCAAATAACCAACGGCTACACATCCCCGACCGATCCACGCTACACAAAGATGCGCGACCTAGCATCCAGCGCCTATCAACCGATGCCCTACCAAGACCTAGCCGGCACCTGCGGCCGAGAGCCCTGTCTCTGCGGCAACTGCTGGATCCGCGAAATGGTCGACGAAGACGTCTACCGAGCCCAACTAAAGGCAAAGCTGGCCGCCAAGCAGAAGAAGATAGAGGCGATCCCCGCGTCGTCACGGTGATGCAAACGTGTTTCCGACATGTCCGATCCGTTTGTTCGACACGCATCCGATTCGGCCGGCAGTTTCTGAAAAGATCGCGTTAGGCTGAGATGCAACGGCGGAGGTGGAAACTCGATCCCGAGAATACGGTCGTTTCTCGGTGTGTGTCACGGGCGACAACATGTTGGCACAGAGGGGGTCGCTTGTCGGCGGTCCCACGCCGCCCAGCGAGCGGAGGTGTGTTGGACCGACGCGCGCAAATTGTTCGCTTGACGGGCGAGTTCTGAAGTCGGGCTGGTCTGATCGGGAGCGGCGGCTGACTCCTTCTGGCCGCTGATCTGTTGTGGCACCGACTGGCGTCGCAGACGTTTCTCTGAAATCTTGTTTCAAAAGATCTGATCTGAAACAGAATTGTTCTAAGTTGCGTTTGCAAGTTGATTCACGGAGGGAGTGCCAACAAAGGAAGCAAGCTGGGAAGCCTTGGTGAGCCAATTCTGTGGCTGCTTCGGTGTAAAATCACACGAATCTTCCCGTTCCTTCGCCGGGCCCGAAGCACTTGCCCTTCCAATGGCCCTAGGGGACGTAGGGGACCTAGGGGGCTTTGAGATACGGGACAACGTGGTTGACTGGCTGGCAACAACTGCGTAAACTCAGAGCGTTCTTGTACAATATCAATGGCTTTGTTTAGCGAGGAGATTGCACGGATGCCCAAATGCAAAGACACGCAGAAGCATGTGACCATCCAGTTCTTCGATAATGAGGAAGATACCGCATCACGCGAGTCCGTCCGTAGGATTGCAGCAGCGGGATATTCCGTACTGTCGCTGCCTACTTCTGGGCCACCTGCCATTTGGGTGGAAGGGTATGAAGTAGTTGGTCGTACTGCCATACGTGGCTTTGCCGACAATCTGATCAAGAAAGCTACAGTTAAATAGGGGGCAGAGGACCCGGCTATGGTGTTTCGCATTCTTACTGCCGCTCCAGGGTCGCACAAGGATAAGATCGCTGGTAAGATCAAGACATTTGTATCCAAACTTAAGATCGGCAGACGGAAAGCAGTCGTCGGTGTTGGATGCGTAGAGGATAAGCTGTGCAAAATCTGTCCGCAAGCGCTGTACACTAAGGATCCAAAAAAGGATCGAGTGGCGCTCATTCTTGGACAGCTCCCACAGGAGAAAATCCGGGAGTTCTGGACGAAGGCGTTCGACCTTGCCGTCAAAAAGGCGACCCGGCTTCAACGTGGAAAGGAACCCGACCTAGCCGTCGTC
>JAZFUB010000309.1:0-11515 GCA_036447015.1 Thermoguttaceae bacterium
AACCCGACGCACAGCTGTTGGCCGCCTGGAAAGACTACGTGGCCACGCTCTCGCAAACGCTGGGCGAATCGGCCAAGGTCGCACTGAAGGCCGACCTTCTCGGCCGTGCTCGGGCCGTGGCAGAGACCGCAGGCGGACTGCTCGGATTCGGCAACAAGGTCTCGAAGTCGGAACAGGACGCATTGGACGAGTTGGAGGAAGCGTTCGGTTAGACGGCTAACTAAAAGCTGCCCTTGACGGCCTTCTCTCGATAGAGCCGCATGTGGCGGTAGTAGACTTCCAGGGTCATCACTGCCATGGCCGTGTTGTAGAGTCTTCCGCCTCGGTCTCCATAGCCGCCGGAGAAGAACCAACTACCCGCTTCGTGGCCATTGGAGGCCTGGGTGGCGATGAGATGCTCGCGCATCGCGAGGTTCCAACGCTCCCACTTCGGGCCGCCGTAGTGGTGCATGACCTGGGTTGCGTAGTAGTTGAAATAGATGTTGTCGTCCGACGGCCCCCACTCGTCCAACAACCCCACGCCGCGTCCCAGGGCCGGATGATCGTGCGGCCAGCCGGTATACATCCGGCAAAGCAGCCCGATGGCCGTGGTCGTTTGGCGCGGTTGCGGGTCCAGGTAACCGTACCGGGCTCCGTTGTCGGATTGGACGCTGTCGAGAAAATGGCGGACCATCTCGATGTTCGGCGAAGGGATCATCAGCCGGGCCATCTGTCCGCTCTTGAGCCCCATCAGTTGCCAACCGCTGACCGTCGTGTCTCCCGGCTCGCCGGGCGTGTAGCGCCAGCCGCCCCCTTTGCGGTCCTGGGCATAGAGCACGAAATCGATCGCACCCTGGGCAACGTCGCGAAGCGTCGGGTCGCCGGTCATCGCGTAGGCCTCGCACAGCGCGATCGTCGCCAGGCCTTGGGCGTACATGGTTCCTTCTTGCAGGTCGACGCCGTTGGTCGTGGCCAGTGCCCGTTGCGTGAGATAGTAAAGCCCCCGTCGAACCGTGTCGCGATACTCGCCTTCGAGATGCGTGTGGCCGGCACCGAGAAAGGGCAACAACACAATCGCGGTTGCACCGGTCGAACTGCCTTCGGTGCCCGGGTCGGCGCACTGTCCCCGGCAAATGCTCTTGTGATGGTCGAAGTCCCAACTGCCGTCGTGGGCACCGCCGTATCGCTGATGGGCCATCAGCCACCGCAACCCGCGCTCGACGGCCAGTTCGCTGCCGGGCGAGCCGCCTCCGTCGGCAACCAAACCGGCTCTGGCCTCGCCACTGCGACCGTCCAGGGCACCATCGAGAGACGCGTCGCTCTGTTGCATCCGATCGATGGGCCGTCGGGCCTTCATGCCCGCCGATGCCTCCGGATCGTTGCTCGACCCGGGGGCCCTTTCGTTGGGATGGGCCACTTTCGGCAGAACGCTGGGGGCGATGTTGGGAACGTCAAGGGCAATCGCACCCGGTCGCATTCGAAAGACATCCGAGTTGTATTGGCCCATGTCGGGCAGGGGCTCCGACGTCTCGAACGACGCGATCAACTGGCGGATCGTCGGCTCCGGAAGCGACGCCTGAACCAGCATCCCCAACACCAGCAGCAGCGCGAAATGCAGGGCGAAGCTCGCCAGGCAACTCGAAGACTGCCGTCGCCCGAAATAGGCCCGCCATCCGCCCGGCGTGCCGGACATCGACTCGTCGGCTCGAATGTCGGGTGTCTCGAGCGGGCCGGATAGCCCGGGCGACGACTTCGGCGGTGGTGGAAGCTCGCGGACCCGGTCTGACCGGCTCCCGACCGGCTGCACCGGAGGCCCATGCTCCGGACGGGCAGCCGTGTCTTTGGAAGACACGATGGCATCACGTCCGGCATCAGGTTCGGCAGAGAGGGATTTCGACACGTCGAGGGCCCCAACCAGGGTTTCGACCAGCAGAGAACGAACCGGCGCAACTTCCGGCAACAAGAGTTCCGACGAGGAAACTTCTTCTACTAATTATAGCCTGAAAAGGCGAGAAAAGGGCCCACGCTACTCCGGAAAATCTTCCTCGGTGCTCTGTTTTCGGTAGATGGGCAGGTGGCGGTAGTAGACCTCCAGGATCATGGTGGCCATCGAGGTGCAGTAGAGTCGGCCACCTTTCTTGCCGTGACCAGAGCCCATGGTCCAACTTCCCTTTTCGTGGCCCGTCTGCGACTGCGAGTTGACCAACTGGTCGCGCATCACACCGTTCCACTTCTTCCACATGTCGCCTTCCATGTGACGCATCACCTGGGTGGCGTAGTAGTTGTAGTACATGTTGCTTTTCGACGGGCCCGTCTTGCTGATGAACTCGGCGCCGCGTTGCAGAGCCCCGTGGTCTTTCTTCCAGCCGAGGTACATTCGACACAGCAATCCGATGGCCGTGGTCGCTTGGCCTTTGCCCGGCGAGGTATAGCCGTAGTGGGCGCCGCTTTCCGCTTGTACCGTGTCGAGGTACGTGATCGACTTCTTGACGACGCTCGGCGGGACATGCAGATAGGCCATATGGGCACTCTTCAGGGCCATGATCTGCCAGCCGACCACCGAGGTGTCGCCGGGCGAGCGCGGCTGATAACGCCAACCTCCGCCGACCGGGTCTTGGGCATAGCAGATGAAGTTGATGGAAGCCTGGGCCGGGTCGTGCAGGCTCTTGTCGTGCGTCATCGCATAGGCCTCGCACAAGGCGATCGAGGCCAGCCCGTGCGAGTACATCGACCCGCCGCCCTCGTTCAGGGCCCCGCCGTTGGGGCTCAGCTTCATGCGGCTTGCGAGAAAGTAGAGTCCGCCTTGCACCACGTTCTTGTATTTGCCGTCTCTGTGCGTTTGCCCGGCACCCAGGAAGGGCAGCAAGGCCATGGCCGTCGCGCCGTTTCGGGCTTCCGCCAGACTGCCTTTGTCGCGGCAGGCTCCTCTGCAACTGGGGGCCAAGGTGTGATTGAAGCTCCATCCTCCGTCGGGCAACTGGTGATTGGCGAACCACTGCAGTGCGGCCGCCACGGCCTTTTCGCTACCCGCGCTGCCGCCGCCCGACTTTACCAACCCGGCTTTGCCCGAACCACGGCCGTCGACACCGGTGCCCGAGAACGCGCCGACGGTAGCCAACAGATCGTTGCGCGGCGCGTGTTCCAGCCCGAATTCGCTCAGTTCGACCTGGATGGCCGCCGCTTCCATTTCCTCGGCCGGCGAGATATCGACCTGTTCCTGGACGACCTCGGTCACGTCGGTGACGATCTCGATCGAGACGTCGAGATCCACCAACGGCTCGTCGAATTCTTCGAGGTCCTCGAACTCTTCCTCTTCGCCGGGAGCGATGATCAATTGGCGCAGATCGTCGGTGAATCCCTCGGGCACATACCACAGGGCCAGGCCCAACAGGATGATCATGTGGAAGACCAAGCTGACGAGCCAACTGGGCGCTTGCCACAAGGCACCACCCATCCAGCTTCCGGAGCTTCCGACTTCGGCCTGCTCGGCCGTTGCTCCACCAGCACCCGATGGTTTGTCCGGCTTGGTGGGATTGCCCGACTTGGCGGCTTGTGAGACTGCGGCCGCCGTCGTTGTGGCGGTTGCCGACGTCGGACTCTCGTTGCCTTTTGGCAGTGCTTCGTTGGCCATCTTCTCTCACTCCACACGTTTCTCAGGAACACGCCGAGAATCTTTCTCGGCGGAAAGGGTCTGGGGCACCACGAACTCGTCTGACGGTCCCAATAGGTTCCAGGGCAGCACTTTTTCCAGGAGTGTACCGCCCCCCTAGCCTACACGCATTTCTGTCAAGAATCAAGAACCCGTTACGTCCAAGGGCTTTGCGGTCACGGCACCGACGCTCGGCGAGCCGACGCAAAGCAACCCAATCGGATGGCTCCATTCCCTCCTATGGCATGCGATTTGCCGGAGGATACTCGGTTTTCGCCTCCAACAGAGTCTTTTTCGGCATCTGGCCCAACGTTTATTCCCTCGGGTGCCCAGATCCTGCAACGGGGAGGTCGTCTCGATTGCCCTTTTCTTCCGCATTTCCCTTTTTTCCGATTACGTCTTTTTCCCAATTACCTGTTCCCACTTCCGGCCGATCGTGTATATTGGGATGTTTGCCCCTCGTTCGATTAGGTTTGATGTCGCATCGGAGTGTGCTTAGATGGCCAAAGGCAAGAAGAAGGTCGAGACCATATTTCTCGTCTGTAAAGAGACGGGCGATTACAACTACACGCTTCGGCGTAAGTCGGGTGGTGAGAAGCTGAAGCTCAACAAGTATTGCCCTCGGCTCCGCAGGCATACGGAACACGTCGAGAAGAAGAAGTAGCTGATCGTGGGCCGGGCATGCCACCCCCTCTTATGCCGGGGTGACTCCAACTCGCCGAACATCCCATGGCCAAACGCTGGCGCATCCACCCGCATGATCCCGATCGCATTGCAAGCCTGCAACGCGCGACGGGAACTTCCGCCGTCGTCGCCGAGTTGCTGATCTGTCGGGGAATCACCGATCCGGACGCAGCCCGAGTCTTTCTCGACCCGAAGCTGTCGGCGCTGCGCGATCCCGAGACCTTGCCCGGGTGTGCACAGGCGGCCGAGTGCATTCACGAGGCCGTCAAAGCGAACCGGCGGATCGTCGTCTACGGCGACTATGATGTCGACGGCATGACCGGCACGGCCGTGGTTTACCTCTGCCTTCGGCTGTTGGGGGCCGACGTCGGCTACTACATTCCCCATCGCATCGACGAAGGCTACGGTCTGAGTTGCGAGGCGATCCAAACGCTGGCGTCAAACGGGACGCAGATGATCGTGACGGTCGACTGCGGCGTTGCCAGCGTGGAAGAAGCGGCGATGGCTCGGCAGTTGGGGGTCACGCTCATCGTGACCGACCATCACGAGCCCGGGCCGCAGTTGCCCGAGGCGGCCGCCATCGTCCATCCCCGGCTGCCCGGCGGCAACTATCCGTTCGGCGGCCTGAGCGGATCGGGAGTTGCACTGAAGCTGGCCTGGGCGCTGTGCCAACGGGCAAGCGGTGCCAAGAAGGTCGGCGATCGGATGAAGGATTTTCTCATGCAAGCGGTCGGGCTGGCGGCGATGGGAACCGTGGCCGACGTCGTACCGTTGATCGACGAGAATCGCGTGCTGGTGCGTCACGGCCTGACGAGCCTGGCCAAACGCCCGACCCTCGGAATGGCCGCCTTGCTGAAGCTCGCCAAGATCGACGATAAACAGTGCCTCGATAGTGAAGACATCGGTTTCACGCTGGCGCCGCGGTTGAACGCTGCGGGCCGGCTCGGTCAACCGCAGCTTGCGGTCGAACTGCTGATTACCGACCGGCCGGATCGGGCGGAAGAGTTGGCCCAATATATCGACCAACTCAACGCCAACCGCCAGACCTTGGAGCGGAGCATCCAGTTGGCGGCCGGCAAACAGGCCAGGGAACTGCTCGATACTGACGGCCATGCGGCACTGGTCTTGGCCGATCGAGGATGGCATGCCGGCGTGATCGGTATCGTCGCCGGACGGCTGGCCGAGAAGTTTCATCGCCCGGTCGTGTTGATCTCATGGGATACGATGGGTGTGAAACCGGGCGTCGGCTCGGCACGCAGCATCCCGGGCTTCAACCTGCACGCCGCGCTGCAGGCATGCGATGAGTACCTGGTTTCGCACGGCGGTCATGCCGCGGCGGCCGGACTGAAGATCGAGGAAGACCGGCTCGACGGTTTTCGCGCGGCCTTCTGCGAAGTGGCCGCCGAAGAGATCACCGAGGACCAGAAGGTCGCCGAACTGAGGATCGATGCCGAAGCGCCCCTGAGTGCGTTTACCCTGGACGCGGTGCGTCAGATCCAACAGCTTGCGCCGTTCGGCCAGAACAACGCCCGGCCCTTGCTGTGTACGACGGGTGTGAAGTTGGCCGAGGCTCCCAAACCGATCGGTTCCGGCGGAAGGCATCTGTCGCTGAAGCTCGTTCAGCACGGCGTCAGTTTGCGTGCCGTGGCCTTCGGCGGTGGAGACTGGGCCGACGAGTTGACCGCTGTCGAGGACACCATCGACATTGCCTTCCGGCCGGTCATCAACAACTTCCGCGGCCGTCAGAGTGTCGAAATGCACCTGGTCGATTGGAAAGCGACCGAGGTGTGAGCCCAGGGCCGCATATTCGGCACGTCCCGCATGACCGTGTTAGCCGGTGGGCTTGCCCACCGTTGTGGTGGCAGCGTCGAGGGGCCAATCCATCGACGGGCAGGCCCGTCGGCTAACAAGAACACATCATTCAACGTGACACTGCGGGCCAAACACGGCCCCGGTGTTGTATACTTGCACAGTTGCTTGGGGGCATCCGATAGTTTTTCCGGGGAGAACGATCCGTGCGGCTTTTTGCAGAAAACAAAGAAATAGGCGTCCAGAGTTTCCTCCTGAAACTCGTCAACAACAATTGCCCCGGCCTGGAGGCATTGGCCGAAGGGCCCCGACTCGACGGTCGCGTGAACCTGGTCGTCGTGACACTCATCATCCCGATGAGCAAGGGTCGACCCCGGATCGAGGAGGCCTTCTCCGCCATCACCAAGGGATTCTCGACGACCGGCGTTTCGATCGTGCTCAGCGAGCCGGTCGAACTGGGCGACGTGATCCTCGGCTTCCGCTGGGAGGGCGAGATGAAGTTCCTGCGTGCCACGGCCAAGCATCTGAACCCGATGGGCGGCGGCTTCTATCAACTCGGCTTCCACATGACCGAAACGATTCACACCGGCGATTTTCCCGAGCTGCAATCGGTCGGGTTCTAAGAACTCGTACACCACGGCTGACAAGTAAGCCCGGCCGCTAAACGACGATGTCGCACCAAACCGTAAGTTCCGACTGCCACCACCAGAGTCCGGCAATCGCGGCCGACATCAACAGCAATGCGCCGGCGCATCCGGATCCCTTCGATGCGACGATCCCGTGCTGGGCGGCCATCGCCTCGACGGCATCTTTCGCCTCCTTCAATCCGATGCCCGGGTGGTTCTCTCGGTAGAGTTTTATGGCCGCGATCTTCTTACCGCTCTGCAAGAGTTTCAACACTTCGGCCTCGATGGGATCCTCGGCGTCCTCCGTCGGCCCGTCCGGTTGCGACGCCGCACCGGTCGCTTCGCTGGAAAGCAAGGCACCGCATTTCTCGCACCGTTCATTGCCCGAGGGATTTGGGTGCGAGGGATTCGGATGACCGCAACTCAAACACTTCGGCATGGGGTTCTCCATTTATGCATCTGGGAGTGCTGGGGACACGTATTCTACGCCTTCTCCTCTCGGGTCACAAGCGACAAGAGCAGCGGCAACACGACCAGGTTGCCGGCCAGACCGCCCGCCATCGAGAGGCTGACCAACACGCCGAAATAGATCACCGGCACGAACTGGCTGGTGCAAAGGACCATGAAGCCGACCACCAGCGCGAGGGTCGAGAAGACCATGGCCCGGCCGACCGTCCTCTGGACGATGTCCAGCGCCTCTTGGACCGAGTGTCCTTCGTCTCGCGCGCGGCGGAAGGAGAGGAGGTAGTGGATCGACGAATCGATCGACAGGCCCATCGAAACGGCGGCGATCATCGCTGCTCCCATGTTGATCTTCAGCCCGGACCAGCCCATCAACCCGGTCACCATGGCGATCGGCAGGAGGTTGGGGACCATGGCCACGACGACCAGCACCGGGCGGCGCAGCGCCAGGCCCATCATCAGGGCGATCCCCGCCGTGGCCACGCTGAAGGTCAGCCGCTGGTCGCGGACCATGCTGCTGATCAGATTGGCCAACAGGACGAAGAACCCGGTGACCTCGGCGCCGGACTGGTCGTCGGGGTGTTCACTGTCCGGGGGAAACTCTTCGCTGCTGATCCGTCGAACCTGCTCGATCAACATTCGTTTGTGCGAGGCCGGCTGCCGCTCGCGTGCCCGGAGCATGATCCGCAGGTAGTGTCGGCCCGGCTGCTCGGGATCCTCCCCATGCAACGCTTCTTCCAACACGGGAATCTTTTCCTTCGTCTTCTTCAGGGCCACGCTGACCATGGTATTTCGCCATAACGTCGAACGGACCGATTCGGGATCCTTCGGCGAGTTGGCCAACACGGCGTCGGCCATACTCAGGACCTTCGTCAGCCCGGGCACCGAGCTATCCTCCGGTCCGGGCACCAGGACTTCGCTCCGCAGCCGGTCTTCCAGGTGCCGCACCCGTCTGAGATACTTCCAGTCGAGCGTTGCCGGTGCCGGCAGGACGACGTCCCAGACACCGGCGCCGCCAAGGTGTGTCTCGACGAACTCGTAAGACTGGACGATCGGGCTCGTGGCACGAAAGTTCTTCGTGAAGTCGGTCTCGACCTCCAGCCGATACATACCCACGATCGCAACTCCGCCCAGGACCAACGTCGTCAGGCCGACCGACTTCGGACGCTGTCGGACCAGCCGGACGATGCGCTGCAGGCCCGCATCTAGAAAGTTCTCGCCCCATGGTCGCCGAGGATCGGGATCGCGGCGGCCCAACAGCGCCAGCCCAGGCAGCACGAGCGCGACGCTGACGATCGCCAACAGCGAGCCGACCGCCATCATCACCCCAAAATCCTGGACCGGTCCGACCGCGGCCACTTGTAGCGACGCGAACCCCACGGCATCGGTCGAACAGGTCAGAACGATCGGTATCACGAGGATCCCACCGGTGTGGGAAAGCGCCTCGCGCGGCGACAGGCCGTCGTCACGCGCCTCGCGAAACCGCACGATCACATGGATCACCGTCGCGATGCCCACCACCGTCACGATGGCCGTCAGCATCGAACTGACCATGCTCAACTGCATGTTCAGCACGACCAGCGTAGCCTGGGTCAACAACAGCGTGAGCTGCACGACGGCCAACGGCACGATCACCCAGCGGAGACTGCGGAAACAAAAGATGATCACTGCCCCCAGCAGCAAGGTCGACATCCAGCCAAGCCGCCGCCCGTCCTCCTCAATGTACCGAAATCCGTCGGCCACCATCACCGGTTCGCCCGCGATCATGCCCGAGGGCCGCCGATGGATGATCGATCGCAACTGTTCGATCAGTGCCTCGCGCGGCACGTCCGTCTCGGCCTCGGGCACGAGCATGCAAACGACGGCCGCCGTCTTGCCGTCGGCACCGTGGGTGTAGCCTTGCAGCAGATCTCGCAACCGTTCGGACAACGGATCATTCGGCCGCACGATGTCGAGACCCCGAGGCTGATCGAGGCTGATGACGTCCTTCACGCCGGGCACCGCCTTGAGCTCCGCGCTGAGCACGGCCGTCCGAGCGATTCCCGGCCGTCCGGGTGTAGCAGATCCTCGTCGACGTAAACGGCCAGCACGATTTCGTTGCCGCCGAAGGTTCGTTTCAGCTTGGCGTACGGTTCGAGCAGCGGATCGTCCGGCGCGAACATGTTTTCGATCGACCGATCGAAGACCAGGTCCTGCGACGGGAAATAGGCCGCCACAGCGGCGGCGACGCCCAGCAACAGCAGCGGGATCCGCCAGGCAATGAGCAAATCGGAGATCGACCGGCTGAATGTGCGCATGGGACGAACAAAAGCAGTGGAGTCCAATAAAGGGGGACTGGCTCCGGGCCCATTAACAGAAACCCCCACAAAAACGGCCGACCGCCCGGTGCCTGTCCCCCTTTATTGGACGGAACGGACCTACTTCATGAGAATAACCGCAAAGCCCCCTCCCGCAAAGTCCCCCTCATCGAACAATGTTGTCAGCCCGGGGGGATGGTCGCTACATCTCGCGTCCGGTAGAATGACTGCAACAGCAACAAGGAAGGTCTGCCGATGACCCGCGAAGACATTTTTCGCCTGACGGCCCTGTCGTCGTGTGCCGGATGAGCGTCGAAACTGGCCCCCGAGGCCTTGGCGCAGGTCCTGCAGCCACTGCAACAGATGTTCGATCCGGCCGACTATCCCGATCTGCTGATAGGGCTGGCCGTGCCCGACGATGCGGCCGTCTATCGTCTCGACGACCAACGGGCCCTGATCGTGACTACCGACTTCTTCACGCCGGTGGTCGACGACCCGCGCGTCTATGGGGCCATCGCGGCGGCCAATGCGCTGAGCGACGTCTACGCGACCGGCGGTCGGCCGCTGCTGGCGCTGAACATCGTCGCCATGCCGACCGATCTGCCGCCGGGTGTGCTCGACGAGATCCTGCTGGGGGCGGCGGAAAAGGTTCGCGAGGCGGGGGCCGTCATTGCCGGCGGGCACAGCATCCAGGACAAGGAACCCAAGTTCGGGCTGGCCGTCGTGGGGCTCGCTGATCCCGAGCGGCTGCTGACCAAGGCGGCCGCATCCGTCGGCGACCTGCTCGTGTTGACCAAACCCTTGGGCACCGGCTGCATCACCACGGCTGCCAAGCAAGACCGGGCCGAAGCCGGCGACTTGGCCGAAGCGATCCGCTGGATGAGCCATCTCAACCGGGCCGCCTGCCAGGCCGCCTGTGCCGTCTCAGCTCGCGCCGCAACCGACGTGAGCGGCTACGGTCTACTAGGCCACGCGGGCGAAATGGCCGAAGCGAGCAACGTAACCCTCCACATCGATTTCGCTCGCGTGCCGATGATGCAAGGCGTCGAGCGCTACGCAACCCAAGACATCTTCCCCGGCGGATCACGCCGCAACCAAAAAGCCTACCAAGACAGCGTCCGTTTCGCCGAGGGGATCACGCCCGAACAGCAGCTACTCTTGTTCGACGCCCAAACCAGCGGGGGCTTATTGATATCCGTCCCCGCCGATCAACACGAAAGTTTCGCCGCCGAGATGAAACGACGCGACGAATCCTGGTGGGAGATCGGAACCGTTGGTCAACGAGAAGACGTCGACGTCGTTGTGCAGCCGTGAGACGAAGTCACGTAGGTCAGGGCGTTTCATCCGCGGCGTTTGGCGTCTTGATTGGGGTTACTCTTGGCGCCTCGTTTGGCTTTACCTCAACTTCTCGCATCGTCTCCATCCCCGGCCGTGCTCGAGCGCGTCGTCCCCATCGTCGGCCGTGCTCGAACGCGTCGATCATCATGGCCTTTTCGACTCCGCTGGGAAAGAAGCCGGTCTTCTTCGTTTGCTTCGTTTGCATTGGGAACGCGAAGTCCAGTGAGATCGGCGATGGACCGCGGGGCGACGGAATGTTGATTCCGGGCCTTTCGGTGACTTTGAAGTTCTTGGCCGCTTCAAATTCCCTGGCGGTTTCGAACTGGATTCTCGGTTCCTTCTGTGCGAATTGCTTCTCCAGTAACTCGATCCGCTTGAGCAGTCTAGCGACAGCTTTCTTTAGCTCGGTAAGTTCTCGCTGTTGGTGATCTTCCCGAAGCGACATTCGCTCGAACTCTTGCGGCGATGGTGGGTCTTCCCCGTAGGCCGGCAGAACAAGAAGGCAGCAGATAACCAGAGCCACGATCAGAGATTTCGTCCCGTTCATGATCCCTCTCCGCGATAGCTGGAATTGGTCGACCCGACCGACAACCGCAGACGGCCTCAAGGCAGTAGGACAATCTACCCCATATGTGGCGGCGTGTCTACGTCAGATCGGGGCGCTGATTGCC
>JAZFUB010000310.1:0-4082 GCA_036447015.1 Thermoguttaceae bacterium
TGGTCGACTTGATTTCGGACAAGGACGTCAAAGTGGGAGCGGCACCGGGTCTGGAACGGGCCATCGCCAAGGCCAAGGGAGTCGAGTTCGGTTCCGTGTTGCACCAACTCGGTGCCGACTTCACAGCCAACCCCTATTCCCCCGCCGTGCGAAAGATCCTCCTGGAGATCAATCCGGACATCAAGGATCAACTTCCCAAGCGGCGGGCACGCAAGCAGCTGCGAGAGGCCAAGCCGGTCAAAACCGCGTCGGAAGCAACGGCGAAGAAGAAGTCCGCTGCCAAGCAGGCGGAAGGGAAAGCGAGAGCAACGGGCCAGAAGAAACGATCCCCGGCCGAAGCGAAACCCTCTTCCACTGCCAAGAAGAAGGCCGCATCGACTGCGAAGAAAACTGTCTCCTCGAAGGAGAATAAGGCGACGAGAAAAACTTCGTCGGCCTCGGGTACCAAGAAAAAGAAGTCCGCTGCCATGGGACTTTCCAAGCGAAAGCCTCGCTAAGGACTCGTACAGGAATTACTTCCCTATTTGGCAATGAGCAGTGAGCTATGAGCAGTGAGAAAGCCCATGACTCAAAGCTCAAAGCTCACTGCTCAAAGCCAACACCCAAGAACTGTATCGGGAAGTTATTCCTGTACGAGTTCTAAGTGTCGAGAGAGCCCAGTGTCGAAAAAAGGGGGATCCGCCGTGGTCGTTCGCCTGGTACCGCTGCTGTTAGGCCTGGGAGTCCTCCCGGCAATTCTCATCGGCGGCAGCGCCCGTGCCGCGTCTGCCGAGGCCGACGCCGACGCCGACGCCGACGCCGATCGCCCCGGCCGGTTGATTCTCGAAGATCCGCTGCAACCGTTCGTTCCCCGCCAACCGCGAACCGAAGCCGAGGAAGACCATATCGAGTCCCTGGCGCTGTTTGCCGTGGCCCGAACGCACGAGCGGCGCAAGGAGCACGCCAAGGCATTGCGCGGTTACCAACGCGCGTTTCGATGCAATCCGCAATCGATCACCATCGCCCGGGCGATCCTCCCGTTGGCCTATCGGCTGAAACGTTACGGAGAGGCCGGCCGCTACGCGCTGAAGGCCGTCGAACTCGAACATGCCGATCCGTTGTTGTTGCGGCGTCTGGGTGTGTATCTCACGGAAGAAGGCAACTGGTCGCGGGCCATCGTTCTTTACGAGTGGGCACTGGCGGCCGACGGCCGTGACAGCGACCATGACAAGGACCATGACAAGGACTCGCCGGCCGATGTCCTGCTGCGAATGGAAATGGGGCGGCTTTACCACCTGATCGAAGAGTACGGCAAGGCGGCCGACTGCTTTGCCCGGGTAAGCGACGCCTTGGATCGTCCCGAAGAATTCGGGCTGAACGATGCCTTGAAGAAGGTCCTTTTGGGCAAGCCCGGGTTGACCTACAACCTGTTTGGCGAGTGTTACCTCCGGGCCGATCGTCCGGACGCAGCGCTTGCCGCTTTCAGGAAGGCCCATCAGATCGCGCCGAACGAGGGGCGGCTGGAGTTCAATCTGGCCAGAATCCAGGCCCACCGTGACGAGTCGGACAAGGCGTTGAAACACCTGCAGGCCTGCTTCGATGAGCACCTTGACGACGAAGGCATGGTCCCCTACGAATTGCTCGGCGAGGTGCTCGAGAAGCTCGACAGGAAGGATGAGTTGACCGGTCGGCTGGAGACGCTCCGCGACGACGATCCGAAGAACGTGCCGCTGGGATATTCCTTGGCTGCCCGATATCTCGAGACCGAAGACTTCGAAAAGGCCGAATCGCTTTATCGCGATCTGGTCGAAAAGACCCCAACCTTGACCGGCTATCGCAGCCTGGTGAAGATCTACCACGAGACCGGGCGGCCCGAGCCTTTGTTGGAGACTCTCGGCGAGGCCCTGATGAAGACCGGCTCGCTCGATTCGTTGGGTGGGCAGGCCAGAGCCGTGGCCCGTGACGAGCCGCTTCTGCAACGTATCGTCGAGGCGGCACGCAAGCGGTACGAGGCCGACCCGAAAACGCTCGACTACGGCATGCGTTTTGCCGTGGCCCTGTTGACGATGGAGGGGAAACAGCCGGACGTGGCCGGCGAGTTCTTCGATCTGGCGATCGAAGCCGATCCCGACCAGGCCGCCGAGTTGATGCTGCTCTGGGGCGTCGGCCTGCTGCTGGAAGAACGATCGGCCGAGGCCGCGAAGGTCTTTCGCCGAGCGGCCGACGACAAGCGGCTCTCGGACGAAGCCCCGACGTTCTATCACTACCTGGCCGGTGCCCTGGCCATCGACGACCTGACCGACGAGGCGGTGGCCGCTGCTCGAAAGGCGGTGGCGCTGAAGAAGGATTCACCCCGACATCTCAGCCGCCTGGCCTGGGTCTATTACCATGGCGAGCGAAACGACGACGCGATCGGCGTGTATCGCGAACTGGTCGAGCGTTTCGACTCCGATTACAAGTCGCCCGATACCCGACAGGTTCTGCGCGAAGCGCGTCTGGTGCTATCGAACTTGTACGTGCTCAAAGGCGAGTTCGATGAGGCCGAGGAGTGGCTCGAACAAGTGCTCGACGAATTCCCCGACGACGTCGGTGCGGCCAACGACCTGGGCTATCTTTGGGCCGATCAGGACGAGCACCTGGTGCGCGCGCTGAGAATGGTTCGCCATGCGGTCGAGGCCGAGCCGGACAACCGGGCCTATCGCGATAGCCTGGGCTGGGTCTATTACCGGCTCGGACGACACGACGAGGCCGTTGCCGAACTGGAAAAGGCCGTCGCGGCTGCCGTCGAAGAACCTGTCGCCGAAGAACCTGACAGTGAAACCCCCGACAGTGAAACCCCCGACAGTGAAACCCCCGACAGTGACGCACCCGACGGCGTCATTCTCGATCACCTGGGCGATGCGTACTGGGCAGCCGGCCGAACGGACGATGCGAAAGACGCGTGGCGCCGCGCGGCCGATGCGTTTCGCAAGCAAGAGGAAACGGAAAAGGCACGAGCAACGGAAGAGAAACTCGCCCGCGATGACTGAGCGTAACCACACAACACCATACTGAAGACCGACAGAGGACCGTTCCCTATGGCAGGCCATTCTCATTGGGCGGGCATCAAACACAAGAAGGCTCTTATTGACGCGAAACGCGGCAAGGTATGGAGCAAGCTATCCAAGGCGATCATCGTGGCCGCAAAGACCGGCGGCGGCGATCCGGAGATGAACCTACGGCTGCGATACGCGATCGACGACGCCAAGGCCGTCAGCATGCCCAAGGACAACATCCAACGGGCATTGAAAAAAGGCTCCGGCGAACTCGAAGGCGGCAACTTCGACGAGATCTTCTACGAGGGCTACGGCGCCGGCGGCGTGGCCGTGCTCTGCGAGGTGCTGACCGACAACCGCAATCGCACGGCCCCGGAGATCCGCAAGATCTTCGAGATGGCGTCCGGCAAACTCGGCAGCACCGGCTGCGTGGCATGGATGTTCGACAGCAAGGGGCTGTTCCTCGTCTCGGGCGACAAGACCGACGAAGACTCGCTGATGGAAATCGCCCTGGAAGCGGGTGCCGACGACGTGCAACCCGACGCCGGGAACTTCGAAATCACCTGCGACCCGGCGGTCTACCAAGACGTCTCCAACGCCCTGAAGGAAGCCGGCATCGAAGTCGAGGCCAGCCAACTGACCCGGATCCCCCAGAACACGGTCGACCTCGACGCCGCCGTTGCGAAAAAGGTCCTCAAGATGATGGAGCTGCTCGACGATCACGACGACGTCCAAAGCGTCTCGGCCAACTTCAACATCCCCGACGAAGTGATGGCCGAAATCGGCGAAGCTTAGAACTCGTACAGGAATAACGTCCCGATTCAGTTCTTGGGTGTTGGCTTTGAGCAGTGAGCAGTGAGCTTTGAGCTTTGAGTCATGGGCTTTCCCACTGCTCATAGCTCAAAGCTCACTGCTCATAGCCAAATAGGGAAGTAATTCCTGTACGAGTTCTTAGGTCTACTCGTCCTCGTAGTGCTCGACTTTCGGCCAATCCGTGTCGAAGTCGAAATCGGGGCTGTTATCCAAATCGTGGCACGTCCGGCACATCGGTTCCGCGTCTTCCTTGGT
>JAZFUB010000311.1:0-5070 GCA_036447015.1 Thermoguttaceae bacterium
CTTTGACGAGTGCTTGCCCAACGGGTTTGGGTGGCATCGCGGGACAGGCCGCCCACGCCCCCCGAGGGCTTTGGTGGGCCCGGGGCGCCGGGGTGGGGCCCCCCCGACCCCCGCCGTTGGGCTTGGACGGCAGTGACGCACCGATCCGCAAGGATCGAGTTTCCTATGAAAAAAAAAGACCGCTGGTGGAACAGCCTGTTGATCATCTCCATCACGGCCGCCATCGGCGCCGGCCTGACGTATTGGACCTCGGTCTATTGGCTCCGTTTGCCCAAGGGTGAATTGCTGGTCAGCCGAACCTGGTTGTGGATGACGATCGGCGGCGCGTACACGGCCGGATGGCTCGTCACCCGCGCGGTCGAAGATTCGTTCGACATGATCTTCACGCGAAATCCGTTCAACCGCACGGGCGACGACGTGCCGAAAGACCAGCCGAAGAATCCGGCATGGTTGAACCACATGCTCTGGGGAATGGCCTATCCGGCCTTCTTCCTCCTGGTCGCCACCGTCATGGCCGTTATCCTGTCGATCGCCACGTTCATCTATTGGGCCGTGGGCGTCGCGTATGCTTGAAAGCGTAGGGTGCCATGGGCGGCAACCGGTCAATACCGTGCCAGGTCCCGGTCCTCGCCTTCGGGCCAAAGCGTCTTGATCGTCTCCTGCACCTTGGTGTTCATCATCCGCAGGTCGCTGCCGACGGCGAGGAACTGCATACCCTGCCCGGCCCGACGCAACGTATCTTCGGGCTCCATGGTGTGGATGCCCGTGGGCGTGCCGACTTTCTTGCCGATTTCGATCACGCGCTGGACCATCGCCTCGTGGGCTTCGGCGGTGGGCATGGTGCCGTCGGGCGCCCGCATGTTGAACCGCAGGTCGTTCGGGCCGATGAAGATCGCATCGCAGCCGGGCAGGCTGTAGATCGCCTCGGCGTTTTCCACGCCGGTGGGGCTTTCGGTCTGCAAGACGACGAGGATCTCGTCGTTGGCCCGTTGGTAATAGTCGCCGGCCGAGGCGCCGAAGTTCATCGCGTGCATTCCGCCGCCGACGCTCCGATTGCCCACCGGCGGATATTTCGCGGCAGCGATGGCGATCTTGGCCTGCTCGACCGTATCGACCATCGGCACGACGATGCCCCAGGCCCCGGCGTCGAGCACGCGTTTGATGCAATAGTGATTTCCCTCGGGCACGCGAGCCAACGGCACGCAACCGGCATCGGCCACGGCGGCGAAGATCGTCGCGGCAGTGGACCAGTCGAACGGGGCATGCTCGATATCGAGCGTAAGCCACTCGAACCCGCTACGGGCCAACACACGAGTCGCATGCAGATTACCCAGCGAAAGCCAGGTGCCGAACGTCGGTTGGCCCGATCGAAGTTTTTCCTTGATGGGATTGGTTTTCATCGGCGTGTTATTCCTTTTCGATGATTTTCATGGTAACTACCGGCTCATGCACAACGATTGGTGGACCGCCACTTACAAAGGTGTCAGCCCACTGAAGAGCGTGCTGTAGACCAACGCGCCAATCACTCCGCCGACGATCGGTCCAACCACCGGGATCCAGGCGTAGGACCAATCCGAGTCGCCTTTGCCGGGAATGGGAAGCAGGGCGTGGACGATCCGCGGGGCCAGATCGCGGGCCGGGTTGATGGCATAGCCCGTGGGGCCACCCAGCGAGAGTCCGATGGCGAAGACGAGGATACCGACCGCACAAGGCCCCACGCCGCCGGCCAGATCGTTGTTGACATTGCTGATGCCAAGGACACCGATCAACAGCACGGCCGTGCCAATGATCTCGCAAATCAAATTGCCCGCCGTGTGGCGGATCGCCGGCGCCGTGCAGAAGACACCGAGCTTGCTCTTGGCGTCCGTCGTGGGAGCCCAATGGGGCAGATACGACAGGTACACGAGAACCGCACCGAGAAAGGCCCCAAGGAACTGTCCGGCCAAGTAGACGGGCACTTGGCCCACGGCCAGATCTCCGGCGGCAACCATCCCGATCGTCACGGCCGGGTTGATATGCGCACCGCTGGCCCAGCCGGCGACGTAGACGCCGATGGCCACGGCAAATCCCCAACCGGCCGAGATCACGATCCAACCGGAGTCGTTCCCCTTGGTCTTCGCCAAGACCACATTGGCCACGACGCCGTCGCCCAGCAGGATCAGAATCATAGTGCCGATCAACTCGCCGATGAAAATATTCATTCCGGTTATCCTCCGGTTGTATTACTGACCTGGCTCTTGCAGGGCACTACTTCAACTCATGCACGACGATCGCGTTGTGGGCGGTGACCGACAGGCCGGTGCCGGCGATCGATACGATGCGGTCGCCCGGCTGTAGCAGCCCGGCCTTGCGGCCGAAGTCGTCGACGAACTGTAGCAATGCCTCGCTGTCGTCGGCCGGGGCGTCGGCCAGCGGGATGATTCCCCAGTAGAGACACATCCGACGCAATGTGGCGGGCGAGTCGCTCACGCCGATCGTCGAGACATAGTGGCGGTTCTTCGAGAGCGACAACGCCGTGGCACCGCTGTTGCTGGCAACCACGAGCAGATCGGCATGCAGCACCTCGGCCATGCACCCGGCCGCGTAGACCGTGGCCTCAGTGATCTGATTGACTCCTTCGGCATCCAGATCGGCAATCGGCCGGTCGGGTTGTTCTCGGCAGAGCGGCTCGGTTGCCAGGGCGATTCGGTGCATCATCTCGACGGCCAGCCGCGGGTGCTTGCCGATGGCCGTCTCGCCGGAGAGCATACACGCATCGGTCCCGTCGAGGATCGCGTTGGCCACGTCGGTGACCTCCGCACGCGTGGGCACCCGGGCGTGTTGCATGCTGTCGAGCATCTGCGTGGCGATGATGACCGGCTTGCGATGCCGATTGCAGGCGGCGACGATCTCCTTCTGCACCACGGCGACCCGGGCAATATCGATCTCGACGCCCAAGTCGCCGCGTGCGACCATGACACCGTCGGTCGCGTCGAGGATTTCCGTCAGGTTCTCCAGCGCCTCGGGTTTCTCGATCTTGGCGATCACCTGGGCCTCGGAGTCGTGCGACTGGAGCAGCGATTTCAGTTGGCGAATTTCGTCGGCCGTGCGAACGAAACTCAGGCCGACGAAATCGATGCCGGCCTGGGCGGCCCAAGCGGCGTTGTCTCGATCAACCGGTCCCAGGGCCGGCGTGCTCAGTTTCACGCCCGGCAGGTTCACGCCCTGACGACTGCGGATCAGACCGGGCTGGGTCACGCGGCAACGGGCCGAGTCGGCATCGACCTGTTCGACGGCCAAAACGACGGTGCCGTCGGCCAGCATAACCCGATCGCCGACGGTCAACTCGTCGATCAGCGGTTCGTAGGTGGTGGTCAACTCGATGGGATCATCCGAAGCCACATCGCCGCGGACGAAACGCAGCCGGGCATCGGCATCGCAGTGGAGCTGTCCCCCGGGCAGTTCGCCAAGGCGGATCTTCGGCCCGGCCAAATCGACCAAAACGGCCACCTGCTGGTTCACTTCGATCGAGGCGGCGCGGATGGCCGCCAGGCACGCTTCGTGCTCCTCTCGGCTGCCGTGGGCCATGTTGATCCGAAACACGTCGACCCCGGCCTCGAGCAGTTCGGTGATCTGCGATTGCTGGGAACTGGCCGGTCCAAGCGTGGCGACGATCTTCGTCTGAGAAGGTCGAGCGGGCCGCGAAGTCGTGTCGGTCATGGCTTGACTCGGTTAAGGTTACGCCCGGGAAAGGTATTCGCCGTTGCGTGTGTCGACTTTGATCACTTCGCCCTCGGCCAGATACTCCGGAACCTGGACGACCAGGCCCGTTTCCAGCGTGGCGGGCTTGGTCCGTGCGGTGGCCGAGGCTCCCTTGATGCCCGGGTCGCACTGGGTCACTTTCAGCTCGACCGTCAGTGGGAGTTGGATACCGATACATTGGTCGTTGTAGATCATCGCTTGCAGGCCTGCGAGTTCTTCGGAGATGTACTTGCTTTCCTCGACCAGATCGTCCTTCGACACGGCGTATTGCTCGTAGTTCTCGTCGTCCATGAAATGCATGTGGCCCGTGTCGGCGTAAAGATACTTGACCGGCCGGCGGTAGAAGTCGGCCTCGTCGAGCGACTCGCCGCCTTTCAGCGTGATGTCGACCTTCTGTTTGGTCGAGAGATTCCTTGCGCGGAACTTGTAGAACGTGGCCGCTCCCCGTGCCGAGGGGGATTGGACGGAAACCGTCTCGACCATGCATGGGGCCCCGTTGTAGTTGAGGACGGCACCGCGTTTGATCTCTTTGGCAAGCATGATGTCTCCTGATGAGGTTCGGTTAGATGTCGTCGGAAAGAACCGTCCCGGTCTGGGGATCGACGGCAATCCCGTCGGTGAGCTTGGCCAGTGCATTCAAGACGATCAGCAGAGCGCCCGGATCGAGCACTTCGTCGAATTCCCCTTCGTCCGGGCCGTCGGAGATCTTCTCGAAGTGAAGCACGTCGAAGCGGGCGTCGGCCTGACGGATTCGCTCCGACGGCACATCACCTTCCACATCGCAGGCGGCCGACTCCAATTCCTCGGCCAAGGCGGCTCCCTGCTCGAGAATCTCGACGCCGCACGTGTAACAGATGTCCATGGCGGCGAAGTCGTCGGGTGAGAGCAGCGTCAGCGAGTCGAAGCGGCCCTGGTCGTCCGCATGGGCGTTTTGCAGTTGATAGCTCGGGTCCAGCCGCGCGAGCGTCTTCTCGATCGTCTTGAGCGCGGGATGCTTGCTCGACTGGAACAGCACGAAGCAAGTCTCTCGCCAGCGATACTGGTTGTTTTCGAACATCGACATGGTTCAATACTTCTCACTCCCATCAGTAACTGTCGCAGTTATCGCAGCCGAAGTCGCCAGACTTTGGCGCATCCCGAACAAACCAAACTCTGGCGAGTTCGGCTACGACACTTGTTCTTTCCTCGATCCCTAAGGTAACTCGTACAGGAATTACTTCCCTATTTGGCTATGAGCAGTGAGCTTTGAGCTATGAGCAGTGGGAAAGCCCATGACTCAAAGCTCAAAGCTCACTGCTCACTGCTCAAAGCCAACACCCAAGAACTGAA
>JAZFUB010000312.1:0-2272 GCA_036447015.1 Thermoguttaceae bacterium
TGAGTTGAATGGGGGGCGATGGTGCGTCCAGACGCACCCTACATCTCCGCGAACCACGACTGTGGCGCTACTCGGCATTGGCTTCGGATAGTTTCTTTTGCCAGAAATCGCGGGCCTTGCGATGATATTCGAGCACCTCGCGACGCTGGTCCGGGTCGGTCAGTTCGAGGCCCCGGGCCCGCTCGTAGACCCAGTCTAGGAAAAACTGGGCGGCCTGTCGACTGATGCGGGGCCGGTACTCCTTTTCGACGTAATACGGCCCGGTCATCGCAAAACGGTACGTCTTCGGCAGATCGGCGACCGCACGGACGAGAAACCAACCGCTGCGCTCGAATTGCAACTTCGGCAGCCGTCCGCTCTTTGCATAGATGTCGAACGGTATGGAGTGTTCGACCTTGCCGTTCTTGATGATTTCCAGATAGCTGATCGGCTGTCGCGTCGAGAGTGTCAGGCCGATCTCGAACTCGCGCGATTGGTCCCCCTCGATCGTGAAGACATGGCCGGGCAGCCGGCCGTTCACGCTGGGGCGCAACAGCGGCCCGTTCGTGACCACGACGCGCCCGAGCCGCAGGTTTTCCCACCATTCCGGATAGGTGAAATCGCCGTCGACGTGGACATACATCCGATTGTAGCCGACCGGGTTGGGCGCGACGCCCGAGCCGCTACCGGCGGTGGGCGGAATCTTCAGCCCGCAATCGAGAAGCCTGAAGTAGATCTCCTGCGACCATCGGGCGTTGCCGCTCGGCGGCGGATAGAGGGACTTGTCGCGGGCTTTTCCGTCGGCTTCGTGATCGGTGACCGAGTCGCGGCGCAGATGGTCGTGGGCCAGTTGGATCGAATCGACCTGTCCCAGGGCAACCAGCATGGGAAGATCCCAGGAGAATGGCGTGCCGACGTCGACCCACAGACGGAGATTCTTCCGTGCCTGTAACAGGTAACTCATCGACGGCGGGTATTCGTCGCCAGCCGTAGCGTCGAGACGCAATGGGGCCGCCAGATTGAAGTACGACAACGTCGTGCCGGCCCGGACGTGTCGACCGGCCATCGTGTGGTAGTAGCGATTGTCGTCGAAATGAACCAAGGGGTCTTGCGGCAACGGTCGGCTTCCCCAGTCGGTCTCGTCGTTTTGCCACGTCACCACCTGGCCGACGTGCAGATCCTCGGCGGCCATCAGCAGTTCGACGTCGGGAAGCCGACGGCGGATGTGCAGGTCGCCCGACCACCAACCATGGGCCGACATGTCGACGAACCGCCCCAGATCGACCTGCTTCGTGTCGTCGGCGAAGTTGTTGATCGTGAAGTATCCGCTACGAGCGGTGTATTCGGGCCCACGCTCGATATCGAACGTGTAGTTGCCCAACGGAAGCCTGAGTGTCACGCTGCCGGGGATCACGAAATGGTCGTGCCAGAAGGGCATTCGGCCGGCCTTGCGAGGACGTCCGTTGGCGCTCTTCAGGTGCATTCGACAAGCGATCGGCCGGCCCGTCTCGCGATCGACCACCGTGATTTCCAACTGCCCGGTAGCAGCCAAGGCGACCAACGGACACCCGGCCGTCAGAACGACAAGAGCCGAGAGCAGGCGGCATGCGACGCCGTGTGTGGTCGTTCGTGTGATTGACGATCGAAGGATCACGTTGGATTCCGCCAGGCTTGTATGCTTAGGGTTTGGTACGCAATCATCGTTTAGCGGCCGGGCTTGCCCGGCGCGTTTTGAACTGCTCTGGTCGGCAAAAACACGCCGGGCAAGCCCGGCCGCTAAACACGTTTGCGATGCAACCTTGCGCTGTGGCGCTAGGGACTCGTGCCGGCCAGTCGCGGGGGAGTCGCTTCGATCTTCTGCATCAGGGCGTCGAGCCGCTCTTTCGTGTCGGCGTCGTCCGGCTCGATGCGGAGCGCTTCCCGACAGTGGTGGATCGCCCGGTCGAACTTTTCCTGCTTCTCTAAAACATACGCCATGGCTCGGTGGACGTCCAACCGGTCCGGATCTTCGGCCAAAACCTCGCGAGAGATCTTTTTTGCGATGGGAGAACCACCGTAAGCCAGGGCGACTTCAATCTGAAAGGGATTTCCGCGGTAGACCGCCGGGGAACGTGTTGTCGATGTGTAAAATTCCGCATTGACTTCGCGCCTCAAACCCTTGAGTAGAAGTTCGTCACCAATCGGGCTTAAGCAATCCGTTGCCGGACTCATGATCTTGGTTTTCTGGATGGTCTTATAGAGTTCTTCTGCTGATTGATTGGCCGCCCTCCCGGGCCTCGTTTTCGGGTTCAAA
>JAZFUB010000313.1:0-5193 GCA_036447015.1 Thermoguttaceae bacterium
CCACCAGCAGCACGAACACCTGCGAACCGTGCGGGTCCTGCGATTCTACGAGGAGAATATACTGCTGATTGTCAAGCCAGATCGCCTCCGCTACTGGATCCGATCGACGGCGATTCGTGACGCCGATGACACGGTTGTAGATCTGCGCGAACAGGGATACTGAGAATGACGGGGCACGATTCCCACCAACAACGCGCCGGACGCATTACGGATGGTCTCGAGCAAGACACGCTTGTTGACAAGACGCTCGCGTTCGTGCATCAGCGACTGCCCGAGTGGCGCGATGATCCGGATCGGACCGAGGAACAGTCGGAGAACAGATTGAACCTGCAATTGTGCAAGTTTCTGGACGCGCGTGCTCGTAGCGACTTCCCGATGGTTTGCTTTCACCACGAAGAGTATCAGCCGGGCCGTCGGCGAGTCGACCTATCGGCAACGCCCGCGGAAGCGACAACCATCGATGCTCGAGATTACACGATCTACAGTCCATTTATTGTGTTTGAAGGCAAGCGTCTGCCGGCGCCCTCGGCAGACCGGAAAATGGAATACGTCACCAGCGGGGAAAGTAGGAAGGGCGGAATCCAACGCTTCAAGCTGGGGCTTCACGGCGCGGAACTGCCTGTTGCAGCGATGATTGGATACGTCCAGGAGCAATCGTCTTCCCATTGGCATCAACTCATCAACGAATGGATCTCCGATTTGGCTGCCGGCCGCGTTTCGGACGTATGCCCCTGGAAAGCCGCTGAAACACTCGGGCATCTCGAACAGGACGCCAGGAAGGGAATTGCCGCGTGCGAATCCACGCACGAGCGGTCCGGTGATGTCAAGGGAAACTCCATCCAACTCCACCACCTTTGGGTCGAAATGGCAGCGTCGAAAGCAGCGAAATAGTCAGACACCGTCGCTTCCGCCCCTTATCCCTTCCACCGCACGAACGCTTCCATCGCGTAATACTCTGGCAAACCGATTTGGTTGTAGAGGTCGGCGGTGTGGCGGTTTCGGTCTTCGGCTCTTTGCCAGAACTCTCGCGGGTCGTCGGGGCCGGGGAATAGGGCTGAGTCTTTTTGGGACTCGTGGCGGAAGATCGCTTGCTTCTTCTGCTTTAGGTCGCCGGGGCTTAGGGGAACGGCGATCTCGATTACGTCCGCGGCCCATTCCTGCCAGGCGCCGCGATACATGAGCACCTCGGGGCGGCTGCCCGATTGCGACTGGATTTGGTCGAGGGCTCGGAAGATTATCTCGGCACAGAGGCGGTGCGTGCCGTGCGGGTCGGAGAGGTCGCCGGCTACGTAGATCTGGGTCGGCTCGATCTGCCCGATCAGTTCGCGGACGATTCGGACGTCTTCGTCGGTGATAGGTGCCTTGGCGACGGTTCCGGTTTGGTAGAAGGGTAGGTTGAGGAAGTGGAGGTTTTCTTCTTTGCAGCCGCAGACTTCGGCGGCCGCCTTGGCCTCCTGCCAGCGAATGAGGCTCTTGATCTGTAGGACGGTCTCCTCGTCGGGCTCGCCCGGCTCCTTCTCGTCGAGTGCGCGGGTTACTTCGGCCTCTAGCTTGGGCGACTTGGCCGTGTCGATCTCGAAGCGACGGTTCAGCTCGGTCATCAGGTCGGCCAATTCGCGGGCGTCGTGGTCGAAGACGGCGATGTTGCCGCTCGTCATGTAGGCGACGTGGACCTCGTGCTCGTCCTCGACCAGCCGGATCATGGTTCCGCCCATGCTGATCACGTCGTCGTCGGGATGCGGGCTGAAGCAGAGCACGCGACGCGGCTCGCGCCCGGCCGGTTTGTATTCGATCGTCTCCATCATCCACTTGAACACGCGATGGGCCAGCCGCTGCGACGGGCCGTGGTCGCGGAGCAGTTGGTGCAGGTCGTGGCGGCGGAAGTCCTGGCCGTCGAGCTTCAGCAGCGCCTTGTCGGTCTGTTGGCAGAGCCAGAGGACGGCCCGTTTGATCAGTTCGTCGGTCCACTCGACGCGGCCCAGCAGCCACGGCGTGGCGACGGCCGTCAGATCGGAGGCTGCGTCGGTATCGACGACCACGGCCGCGTCGGCGTGCTCGCGCAAGTAGCTGGCCGGGACGCGGTCGGACATGGGCCCTTCGACCGCCTCGCGAACGATCGGCGCCTTGTGCTCGCCGAAGGCCATGAGGATGATCTTGTGCGACTCGAAGATCGTGCCGATACCCATCGTCAGCGCCCGGGTCGGCACGTTGTCCTCCTGGAAGAAATTGCTGGAGGCGTCCTTTCGGGTGACCGGATCGAGCGTGATCAGTCGCGTCCGGCTGTTGCGTTCGCAAAACGGTTCGTTGAAGCCGATATGGCCGTTGCGTCCGATCCCGAGCAACATGATGTCGATGCCGCCCGCCCGGCGAATCGCTTCCTCGAACGCCCGGCAATGCTCGTCGGCATCCTCGACCGCGACCGTGCCGTCGAGGATGTGGATGTTCTGCTTGGGGATGTTCACGTGGTCGAAGAACGTTTCGTGCATCCAGCGATGGTAGCTCTGCAGCCGGTCGGGCCGAAGGCCGTAGTATTCGTCGAGGTTGAACGTGATCACGCGGGAAAGGTCGAGCCCTTCGTCGCGGTGCATGCGAGCCAACTCGCGATAGATGCCCACGGGCGTCGAGCCGGTCGGCAGCCCGAGCACGGCCTGCTGGCCCAGCGCGTTCCGCTCGCGAACCATGTTGGCAATCGTCTGAGCGATATGGCAGGCGGCGTCTTGGTTCGATTCGAAGCCGAAGCAGGGGATTTTGGTAGCGGAGATCGGATGGGCCGTGTTTTGCATGGTGGAAACGGTGGTTCGTGATGAACTAGCATGGTAGGGTGCGTCTGGACGCACCATGGGTCATGTTTGGCAAATGTGGTGCGTCTCGACGCACCCTACTCTTCCTTGGTCACAACCATATTGTCGCGGTGGATGACTTCGTCGTAGGGGCAATGGCCCAGGACCCTGGCGATCTGGTCGGATCTCAGGCCTTGGATCTGTTGGAGGTCCTTTGAGTTGTAGTTGGTCAGTCCCCGGGCGAACTCCGTGCCCCCAGCGTCTTGCACGGCCACGACGTCGCCCTTGATGAATTGTCCGTCGACCTTGATCACGCCGACCGACAAGAGGCTGCGACCCTCGTGCTGCACGGCACGACACGCCCCGGCGTCCAGCACGAGTCGCCCTCGCGGCTGGACCGTCAGGCCGATCCACCGTTTGCGTGCCGCGACGGCCTGTCCCTGGGCCAAGAGCAAGGTTCCGACCCGCTCGCCCGCGAGGATTCGCCCCAGCACGTCGGGCATCAGTCCCCCGGCAATGATCACGTTCTCGCCGGCGGTGGTGGCCAGCCGGGCCGCTTCCAGCTTACTCTGCATGCCGCCGGTGCCCAATCCGTCCCAGTCGTCGCAAACCAAATCGAAAGTCGAACTGTCGAGCCGATCGACGGTCGAAATGACTTGGCTGTCGGGATCGTCCGGATCGCCGTCGAACAGCCCTTCGACGTCGGAGAGCAGCACCAACAGGGGGGCCTGGATCAGGTTCGTGACGATCGCCGCCAGCCGGTCATTGTCGCCGAACGTGGTCTGCAACTCGTCGACCGCGACGGTGTCGTTTTCGTTGATGACCGGCACCGCACCGAGTTTCAACAGTGCGAGCAACGTATTTCGGGCATTGAGGTATCGGGTCCGATTGTCGAGATCCTCGGCCGTCAACAGCACCTGGGCCGCATGGCAATCGTGACGTCGCAGTGCCCTCTCGTAGGCCTCGACCAGGGCACTCTGCCCGACGGCGGCCACGGCCTGCAATTGGGCCAAGTCCTCGGGCCGGCGTTTCAGGCCCAACCGTCCCATGCCGGCGCCCACGGCCCCGGAACTAACCAAGACGACCTTGCGGCCCGAGTCGATCACCGTGTGCAACTGCTCAACGACATGCTCCAGACGACGCCGATGCAGCCGGCCATCGGGATGGGTCAGCACCCGAGTGCCGACTTTCACCACGATTGTCGTGGCGGCGGTAGCGATTTCCTGACGCAGTGGATCGATCATGACGGCCCGTACCGAAGGGGTGAGAACTTGCCAACCCCTCAGGATACCGCGCATTCGTTGCGACTGGAAGCCGTATTGGGACCTCGCCGCCGCTTGTAGAAATCGATGCCCACACTTATAATTCCGGCATGGATGAAATACGCGACGAATGTGGTGTGGCTGCGGTTTATCACCTCGCCGGTCGGGGGGAAAGCCCTTTGTGCCCCGAGCAGGGTGCGAACGAAATCTCCCGGTTGATGCCCCGAATGCTGCTGGATATCCAGAACCGAGGGCAGCTCTCGACCGGCATGACCAGTTACGACCCGGGCCGCAACCAGTTGATCGATACCCATAAGGAATTGGGGAGCGTCACCGAGGTTTTTCGGATCGGGCATCGGGGTAAATTCGAGAACCTGATGCAGGAGTATGCCGGTCAGGCGGCCATCGGGCATGTGCGCTATGCCACCTGCGGGCTGGACGATCGTAGCTATGCCCAACCGTTCGAACGCCACCACATCCGAAAACACAAGTGGTTCAGTTTCGCGTTCAACGGCCAATTGGCCAACTATCGGGAGCTGCGCAGGGAGTTGCTCGGCGACGATGACAACCACCTTGCCCGGGAAACCGACACGGAAATCATCATGCACCAGATCTGCCGGACGCTGTCGGGCAGCCACCGTCAGCCGATCATTCAAGTCTGCTGCGATCTGGCCGAGAGGTTCGACGGCGCGTATTGTCTCGTTTACCTCGACGCGCTGGGCAACATGATGGTCGCCCGAGACCCGCTGGGGATCAAACCGCTGAGCTACGCGTACGAAGGGCCGTTGTTCGCCGCCGCCAGCGAAAGTGTGGCCCTGTTGAACCTGGGCTTCGCACCGGAGCGGATCAAGTCGCTTCCGCCGGGTCAGGCCGCGATCATTACCGACGGCCAATTGCGATTCGAGTCGTTCGCTCCCAACGTTCAGACGGCACACTGCTTCTTCGAGTGGGTCTATTTCTCGAATGTTGCGAGCACGATGGACGGGCAAAGCGTCTACCTGGCCCGAAAGGCGTTGGGCGAGGAACTTGCCCGGCTCGAGACCGTCCCCATCGACGAGGAGACGGTTGTGGTACCGGTCCCCGACACGAGCAAGGCGGCCGCCGATGCGATGGCCTTCAAATTGAAAGTCCCCAGCGTCGAAGGGCTCATC
>JAZFUB010000314.1:0-6002 GCA_036447015.1 Thermoguttaceae bacterium
GGACTTCTGCAAGAAATGGGACGTGACATGGCGAGGGGACGTCGACGATCCCAACATGAATGGGCGTGGCGTCACGATAAGCCGGGTTGTGACGGATTTTGCGCGAGGTCCGTTTCACATTGCGTCGAATTGTGTGATTCCCGGGATGTACCCCTCCCGAGGATCCGTTCCGGCCCGTACTCTTTTTCCCCGTATCTTTCACAGCAACAGCGCCCGGGGTCTGACTTCAAGCTAGATTTGTAAAAGCACCACGAAGGTTTTTCCGGGAAGGGTCCGTCCCTCCCGCGAAACCTCCCACACCAGGACGACCGTGAAAGAATCAGACACCCTTATGACCCTCTCCGACACGAAGGTTTTACTCGTCGACGACGATCCGGCAATGGTTCGGCTGCTCTCGAAGTGGCTGGAATCGGGTGAATATAGCGTGCGAACGGCCGGTGACGGAGATCAGGCCCTGACGGCTATCGAGGAGGAATGCCCCGACATCCTGATCACCGATTGGGAAATGCCGCGGATGGACGGCCTGGAGTTGTGTCGCAGGGTGCGCCAACTCGATCTACCCCACTACATTTACACGATTTTCCTGACCGTCCGTTCGACGCCGTCGGAGATGATCGAAGGGCTGGAAATCGGGGCCGATGATTTCCTGAGCAAGCCGGTCTACCAGGGCGAACTATTGGCGCGGCTTCGCGCCGGCACTCGGGTCGTCGAGTTGGAACGCCGCTTGAGCCTGGTGGCTTGCACCGATCCGTTGACCGGCCTGCTCACGCGGAGAACGTTTTTCGAGTCCATGGAGAAGGAATGGCACCGGGCCGGGCGCCATCATCTGCCGCTGTCGTGCGTGATGCTCGATCTCGACTTCTTCAAGCGGATCAACGACACTCACGGACATCCCGTCGGAGATGCAGTCCTCAGCTTGATCGGCGACGTACTGAAGCAGAGTTGCCGCGCCAGCGACGAGATCTGTCGCTACGGGGGTGAAGAATTCTGTGTCATGCTGCCGGAGACCGACGAGCAGGAGGCCGCGGCCTGGGCCGAACGCGTCCGCCAGCGCGTGGCTTCGCTGATCGTGCCCGTCGGAAATCACGAACTTCAAATCAGCGGCAGCTTCGGCGTTGGCCAGCGCCACGACGACAACCAGAAACCGGCGGATCTGATCGATCAGGCCGACCAGGCTCTGCTGTGTGCGAAAGCGTCCGGACGTAATCGGGTCGTTCGCTACCAATCACTCAGTAATATCAACGAGTTGAACCTGGACTCCTCCGGCCAACAGGGTGGGCTGTTCCATGGGATTGTCGCACGACACGTCATGACACCGTTGGTTGTTTGTCTGAGGGAGGACGAAACGGTCGGTCAGGCGGCCGAGTTCTTCCTTCGCTCGCGAATCAACTCGACACCCGTCGTCGACGCCGACGGAAACATTACCGGTGTCCTCTCCGAGAAGGACCTCCTGGCGGTCATGGTTTCGCCGGCTTGCTGGAAAGACCCCGTTCGGGAAGTGATGCGACCGAGCATCATCTCCTACGATGAGGACACGCCGATCCAGAATATCTACGAATTCATCTGCCGTGTCTCGATCCGGCGCGTCGTTATTGTCAGCGGGGGACGTCCGACCGGAACGATCAGCCGGGGCACCCTGTTGCGATGGTTCAAGAACCTGGTGACCTCCAAGGGGCTGCTTGAAGACGAACCTGTGCTGCAAACGGGCGAGGTCCCCGACCCGCACCATTCCAAGCAGCGCCTGGCCGAGACGGCCCGAGAATTGGCTCATCAAGCCACCGAACTCGAACGTCGTTTCGAGGAAGACGTCGAGGACCTGGTCCCCTACATCGTCGGCGGTGCAACGGGTATGCAAGGATTGGTGAACGATCTTCTTGCCTATTCGCGTTTTGCCAACCAGACAACCGGGCTGGGCAACGGCATGCAGTCGCTGCTGCGGGAGAGCGGCCTGGTGGACTGAGCGGGCCCACGGACTGAACGGCGCCGCTCACTCATCCTCGGTCGTTTCGATCCAGCGAATTCCCACGTCGACTCCGCTGCCGCCTTGCGGTTGCCGACAGTGGACGGCGACGACGTTGCGGCCCTCGCTGAACAGCTCCATATCGGCCTTGCCGAGCGGACGCTGCCGGTAGGTTCGAGACTTGCCCGAGGCTTTCAAAAGCAGCTTTCCGTTGACCCAGATCGTGATGTCCTGCTCGTGGAGGTAGCGCATCGCGGGACCAATCGGATGCGAGGGAAGTTGCACCTCCGCGCGCAGCCAGATCTCGGGGGCCGTCCAGGGCGCCTCGGGCCGACTCATCGGCAGCGGCCGCCTTGCCGTGGGCCAGGAGGAATCGTCGAATGCCGGATCGGCCCAATCCTCCGGCGGTTGCTCGGTCACACAGCGCCACGTCTGAGGGCCGTCCTCGGCCGTGCGAATGCCCTGCACAAGTCGGCTTCTGTCCAACAGCCGATTCGTCGTGATCGATTCGGTGGAGGTCCAACCGGGTGGATGCCTCAAGTCGGCGGCCGTCTGGATGATCAACGTCGGGTCGATCGGGTAGCGTCCCAGTCGCTGTCCGTAGATCGACAACCCCGAACCGTCACTCGTGGTCTGGACCCTTAGTTTCAGTATCGGGTCGCCGATCATCGCCTCGCGCAGGGCAACGTTGTGCGTCAGATCGGCCTTGCGCCGAACCAGGTAGCCATAGCTGCCATGGTGGTAGCGAGCCTGGTGCGAGAGGACGCCGCGGGAATCGGCCGGATCGTCGGGCAACTCGAATTGCCACAACTCGCGATCCATCAGGTAGACGCTTGCGCCGCCGACGTGTTTGCTCGGTTGCGTTTGCGGATAGTCGAGCGGCCGACGCACCTGCGGCCAGTCCAAACGTTCGCGATCGGCCTTCGTGGCCATCTCGGCCATCAGCACGACTTGGGCGGGCATGGCGTCGCGGATGAACTTCGGCAGCACGAGGTGATACTCGACTTCGCACGAGCCGTGTGCGTAAAACTTACCTCGATCGTCCAACCAATCCCAACCGAACTCGTCAGCGCGAAACGACGCGAAATGGCCCGGATCGAACCGCACGGCGACCAGCCGTGGCAAAAGCACTTCAATGCGAGGACTCTGCTCGATCCGTTGCAACTGCTCGCCGGGTAGAAGCTCGAGCGGAGGCCGGCGAACGATCAAATTCACGAAGTTGGCCGCAACGCGATTCCCGTCGTCGTCGATCAATTCCAAAGTCAATGCCCCGACCAGAGGCTGACCTTCCGGAAGGTGAATCCGAAGCGGCTCTTGGAACGTCACTCGATACGGTTGCCACGTCACACGGCGGCTTCTCATGTCGGTGGCCACGGGACGTCCCAAGCTATCGGTCCCGGTCACCTGCCATTGAAGCAGGAGCGGTTTTCGTCGTTGCGAGAAATGGCTGACGAACACCGGTACCGTAATCTGCTCACCGAGAAGTGCCTCGATCGTCGGCGGCGTGTCGAAACCGACGAAATCGGCCCCTTGAAGGTCGGCCGGCGTCATGTCCGGCACGAACGCGTCGTAGCCGAACTCCTTCTGCGTACGATCGAAGTTGACGATCCCGTTGTGTTCCCACTCGACGTCCGAAAGCTGCGTGTAGACGTAACCCTGAATCCGCTCGTGGCGGCGCAGCAGCGTGATCAGGTGACGCAATCCCCACGAGATGTCGCGATCGCCGCCACGCGACCCGACCGCACCGAACTGAGAGTTGATCAGCGGCGCCGAATCCTGCACCTTGCCGGGTACGTAATTCGCGGACGAACCGGCATACGTGTTCTTGGCCACCTCGGCAATCCGATTGCGTGCCCGGGCCGGATCGTCGATCGAGAAATGCCACGAGTTCAGATCGGTCTTGACGTGACCCGACCGGTCGGTCGAGTGGTCTTCAACCAGTCGAGAAGGGTCGAGATTCTGCTTGACTTCCTGCCACATCCGCGCGACCCACTGTTGTGTGTCGCGATCGCTACGGTATCCGCCGTCGAGCTGCGCCCTATCCAGCCCCCACCCTTCGTTGAACAGACACCACGCAATCACAGACGGGTGGTTGCGGTCGCGCTGGATGGTTGCCCGCATCGTCCGTTCCCATGCCTGGCGCGCCCGGGCACTTTGCACGAACGTACAAGGCATATCCTCCATGACCAAGAGTCCCAGGCGATCTGCCCAGTACAACTTCCGAGGTTCTTCCGACTTGACGTGGATACGAAGGAAGTTGAATCCGGCCCGTTTGGCGATTTCGATGTCGCGCCGGATGAATTCGTCGCTCGGCGCCGTGTAGATTCCCTCCGGATTGAACGATTGATCCAGAACGCCGCGAAGGTAGATCGGCCGGCCGTTGAGTAGAACCGACTCGTGCGGCAGGCCGGCGACCTTCCCACGACCGACGGTCCGCAGCCCGAAATACGTATGCACGACGTCGGTCGTACCGTCGGGTGTCTTCAGGTGAATGTCCAGATCGTATAGATGCGGATCTTCCGGTGTCCACAGTCGGGGAAGTTGGACTTCGACGTCAGCGGCCCCACTAGCGCGACCCTGCTTCAGCGTGAGCTTGGACGTCGTCTTCCGGACGTTCGGGTTCGGCGAGGCGATCTGAAGCGTGGCCTGGCCGTCGGGACCGGCAACGTCGAACTCGACGTTCAACAACCAACGTCGCCCACGTCGAGTGGGTGTCAGACGCAATCGATCGACGCGAGTTGCCGGGCGGGCTTCGAGCCAGACCGTTTGCCAGATACCGCTGGTCGGCGTGTACCAGCCGGGAGCCTGTTTGCCCAGCGGCAGTTCCTTGTCGGTCGCATCCATCGCACGAACGACTATGGCGAACTCCTTGCCAGGTTTGGCCCATTCGGTGATGTCCAGCGCAAACGGCGTGTATCCACCCTCATGGCTGCCTGCCTCCCGGCCGTTGACCCACACGCGCGCTTCGAAATCAACGGCCCCGAATCGCAGCCATACCTGCCGGCCCGACCAATCGGCGGGAAGAGTCAGCGTGCGACGATACCAGCCGATCTTCTGCCCCGTCATGTCGGTGATGCCCGACAGCTTGCTCTGCCAGCAGAACGGCACGTTGATCCGGCGCTCGAAGGCATGCTCGCCGGCGTACCACTCTTCCTGCAATCCACGATCTCCCGGATCGAAAGCGAACTGCCAGACCCCATTGAGGTTGATCCACTGGTCGCGGCGGAAGTCGGGACGGGGATGTTCGCTACGAGGAATCTCGGCAGCGGTCGCATTCGCCACGGCCCAGAACGCCCACGCGACAAAGATTCCAACCGATCGAATACGCATCATGTACAGTTCCCCCGTTGCAAGCGCACAACGCTGCCTCCGGCACCTCCAAGACACCGCACTCTTACTCGGTATCGGACATACCCACCCGGGAAGGACACCTCCTTGCGGCGGTCCGCTAATATGGCATTTGTTGGAGTTCCTGCTATAATCCTCGCAGACGGCGTGCAGGCTGTCCGGGAATTCGATTGCGATGTGCATGTGGCGTCCAAGCCCACCGGCTGCGTCCGGTGGGACCCGGCTTATGCACTCGGTCGGTCCCACCGGTCGCAGCCGGTGGGCTTGGAAACGGTGAATCACCACCTACAAGATGAACGACAATTCCGATTATTACGAAGAAGACTATCGGCCCACGGCCGAGCAGGCCGGTCCCGTGCGACGGTTGCCCGGCTCGAGCATCGAGATCGTCCGCGAACCGCCCCGTTGCAGCGTGCCGCGCCACGTCCTGTTCGATTTCGACGGCACGCTGAGCCTCATTCGCGAGGGATGGCCACAGGTCATGGTGCCGTTGATGGTCGAGGTCCTGCAGGCGACCGGCACCGCGGAATCCGCCGAGACGCTTCACGATCGGGCCATGGCGTTCGTCATGGAACTCAACGGCAAGCAGACGATCTATCAGATGATGCGTCTGGCCGACGAGGTCAAGGCCCGCGGAGGCCTGCCGGAAGAACCGGCCGAGTACAAGCAGACCTACCACGATCGGCTAATGACC
>JAZFUB010000315.1:0-2163 GCA_036447015.1 Thermoguttaceae bacterium
CAGAGGATCGTGGCATCGTCGCCTTCGCGCAAACACCGCGATCTGCCCAGCACGAACTGAGGGCAATCCGGAATCGGCGCGGGCACTTTGTCGCGCGGGTAGCGAATCGCACAGGCCGTCTCCAGCGACAGCCCCAGTTTCAATGACGCCATCAACTCAACTTCGTCGACCGGCGCCATGAGCACCATGCCGGGCAGTCCGCGCAAGTAAGTAATATCCAGGAACCCATGATGCACCGGCCCGTCGCTGCCGACCAGACCTGCCCGGTCGATACAGAACATCACCGGAAGACCTTGCAGCGCAACCTCCTGAAAGATCTGGTCAAAGGCCCGCTGCAGGAAGGTCGAGTAGATGGCGGCGATCGGGCGCAGGCCCGCCTTGGCCATACCCGCGGCAATGTCGACCGTACAACTCTCCGCGAGACCGATGTCGCGATAGCGATCGGGGAATTGTTCGGCAAACTTCGACAGCCCGGTACCATCGGGCATGCCGGCGGTCATCGCATAGATCTTGTCGTTCGTTTCGGCGAGTTCGGCGAGCGCATCGACGAAGGCAGAAGTCCAACTCTTGCCGCTGCTTCCTTGCAGTGTGACCTTGCCGCTCTCGACCGTAAAAGGTTTGGGGCTGTGGTACTTTCCGGGCTCGGCCGTCGCCCAATCGCACCCCTTGCCCTTGATCGTGTGTACGTGCAGGAGCACGGGGTGTTTCGCTTTCTTGACGACTTCGAGAATCTCGATCAAGTGCCTGACGTCGTGCCCGTCGACCGGGCCGACGTACTGGAGCCCCATTGCCTCGAACACCTGCCCGGGGGAGACCGTCGCTTTGATGCCCTCCTTCAGATGGGCGATCATATCGAACACCGGTTTGCCCAGAAGCGGCAGCTTCGGAAGGATGTTCTTGGTGTGGGCCTTGACCTCTTCGTAGAAGTCACTCGCCCGAAACTTGGCCAGATACTCCGCCAGGGCACCTTGCGATGGCGAAATGCCCCACTCGTTGTCGTTGAGGACGACGAGGAACTGGCGTCTCAGCGTCCCGGCCTGGTTGAGCCCCTCGAAGGCGACGCCGTTGACGATGCTGGCGTCTCCCACGACGGCCACGACGTTCGTATCGCGACCGAGCAACTCGTCGGCGCGGGCCAAGCCGACGGCCGTCCCAACCGACGTCCCTGCGTGACCGACATTGAACAGGTCGAATTCACTCTCGTCCGTATTCGGGAACCCGCTGATGCCGCCGGGCTTACGCAACGTCTCGAACCGCTCATGGCGCCCGGTGAGCAGCTTGTGCGGGTAGCACTGGTGGCCCACATCCCACAAGACCCGGTCCCGCGAAAAGTCGAACGCGCGATGCAGGGCGATGGTCAGCTCGGTCACACCGAGGTTGCTGGTCAGGTGCCCGCCGTTTCTGCCGACGACATCGAGAATCCGAGCCCGGATCTCGTCCGCCAACCGGGGCAACAGAGCGAGGGGCAGTGCCCGTACGTCAGCGGGCGAACGAATTTGATCCAAGAGGCTCATGGGCGGTTCCTACGGTCGGCCGACAAGTAAACTCCTCACTCCAGGCTGCCGACGATGGGATTCTACCGGTAGTTTGGGCAAAGCGTTAGGTTCAGAACTTTCAATAATTTCGATCAACGACATAACTCGCGAGGCGGCGTAGGTCGTCGGCCTGGGGGCCGAACGACTCGAGACATTCCAACGCCAACGCCAGCGCTTTTCGGGCAGCCGCCCTGCTCCCCTCTATACCTACGCATCTCGGGAAGGATTGTTTTCCGGCTCCGGCGTCCTTACCCGTTCGCTTGCCGAGCTGGGCGTCGGTCTGACAGACGTCCAATAAATCATCGGCAATCTGGAACGCTACGCCCAAGTGAAGCCCGAATACGCCGAGTGAGTCGATTTGATCCTCCGCCCCACCGGAGGCGATGGCACCCAGCCGACAG
Organism: Thermoguttaceae bacterium; assembly: GCA_036447015.1. GTDB lineage: Bacteria > Planctomycetota > Planctomycetia > Pirellulales > Thermoguttaceae > JAZFUB01. The sequence continues at coordinate 1,937 of JAZFUB010000315.1, forward strand.
GCAGCCTGGAACAGCGCCGCCGTCTTGCGTTCGTGGATGTACCGGGCGAGGTCGACCGAAACCGGCTGTTTTTCGCCGTCGATGTCCGCAGCCTGCCCGCCGATCATCCCCCGCCAACCGGTGCGGGCAGCCAAATCGGCGATCAACCGTCCGCAGCACGCGGGTGAGACCGGTACGGTCGCCAGCAGCTCAAAGGCGCGGGCCAACAGGGCGTCGCCGGCGAGAAT
>JAZFUB010000316.1:0-5478 GCA_036447015.1 Thermoguttaceae bacterium
CTCAAAGAGATCCAAGACGGCCATTTTGCCCGAGAATGGATCCTTGAGAACAAGGCCAACGCCCCCTCGTTCAAAGCCCTACGCCGCAAAGAACGCGACCACGGAGTCGAAGAAGTAGGCAAGCAACTACGCCGCTTGATGACCTGGATCGACTCGAAAGAAGTCTAACAGCCGAATCACCAAACGATAAGGCAGTCAAACCAAGAAAACTCCAAGCCCACGGGCGGCGGCCCGTGGGACTTCTTTTGCGCGCAGGACAAACGGCGATGGCTCAGCACTGGCGGGCTCTGGCCGAACTCCATCGCCAATCGCGGACCTGATCGACCATTCGGGCAACTCAAGAATCAACCACGAAGGTCACGAAGAGCACGAAGGACGTGTAGCAATGCGATCACTCACTGCTTTCTTCGTGTCCTTCGTGGTTGATTCCTTCTCTTCAGACCTCGAGGTGGCCGACCATCTTTCTAACCATGAAATGCTGCCACTGAAAGACCGGTCCGACGCCGAACCAACTCGGCCACTGCGTCGACCTCGGCGTTGGCGAGGGCCGTGACGAAACTCTCGGCCGGTGCTCGGGCGACCGTGTGGATTTGGACCAACTCGATCTGCCCTCCGGCGGCGAGGATCTCGGCTAGTCGGTCGCAATAGGCTTCCAACTCGGCCGGGCGTGGCGGCTCGTTGTCGATTTGCATCCAGAGCGATTGGATCACAATCGGTCTTGCCTGGGCTGCTTCGGTTAGGTTGTCGAGAATCCGCTGAAACGGCACGGCGCTGCGAGACACTTTTCGATAGTAGGCCTCCGTGCCGGTGTCCAGCTTGGCCCAGATCCGACCGTCGACCGCATCCAGAACTTCCAACGCCCGGCGGACTCTGTCCTGGTGCAAGAGACTCGCGTTGGTGATCAGCACGAGTTTTACACCGTCGAGCGGTCGACTGCTCAATGCCTTGGCGCAGACTTCCATCACGTCGACGAAGTTGGCGGCCATGGTCGGCTCGCCGTCGCCGCTGATCGCGATGTCGTTGAAGCGGCGTAGCGCCGTCGGCGTATCGCGGAATTTCGTTTCCTCGTAGATCTGCCCGGTCGCGACCAGTTCGACCATCCGATGCAGTTCGTCGGCGAGCCGATCGAGATCGACCGGTTCGGTCTCGGCTTTCTCGGTCCGGTCGACCTGGCAATAGACGCAATCGAAGTTGCAGGCCTTGTCCCGGTTGACGTTCACGCCGATCGAGATTCCGCCTGCTCGTCGGCTGAGCACCGGATAGACGTACCGATTCGCGTGAAAGTCGCGTCCATGAACTTGGAACAGCGCCCGGGCCGGATCGGCGGCAGATGGGGGACTCGGAGGTTTCTTCATCGCGGATGTCGCACACGAGAACCCACCACGGCGGTCTGGCCTACGCGTGACGCAGTACGGTGAACTCGTCCATGGTCACGGTGGTCAGTTCGCCGTCGGCCAGTTCGAGCAGGATCACGTCGCTGAAGACCTTGTCGTCGTGGCTGCGTCGGGTGTGCAGCCCGTGGCGGCGACGCTCGGTGCGGACCACCGATCCGGCGGTCGTGGCAGTCCAGCTATCCTGGCCGACCGTCACCGTGTGCTCGACCTCGATGCGATCGCCCGGCTTCAACTCGTCGAACAGTTCTCGATTTTGGCTTGTTGCAGTAGTCATTGCTAAGGCCTCCTTTCAAAGCGAATACCTCTATTCTCACCAACTGCCGAATCATGGCAAGACCGATTCGGGCAACGGCCGGAATTTTCGGCGGCAAAAGCCCTGCCTGGCAGCCTGCTGAAAGAGCACGAATTTCACCTCCAATGTGTGGCGCGGCTCACTTGTTAGCCGTGTTTTTGCCGCGTTTACGGCGGCACTGCTTGCAAGCAAGCAGTGGCACACGACTTCTTCAACGGGTGGCTACCGCATGTCAAGATTTAGCGATTTTATCGCTTATGGCGGCTGTGTCGGTCGTATCGGACGTAACTGATATCCGGCGGATTTCCTCGGAATCGGTCGATGTGTGCTTCTGGAGACCGATTCTCTTGAACCGTCGCCGCGAATTCGCCTTTCGCAGGCACGGGGTTCTTTCGGGGGGAATGAACATGGATTGCAAGAGTTGCGTCACACGCGAAGAACTGCTGCTGACCGCCGTATTGGCGCTGGCCGCCATTATCTTGACGGTCGTTTCTTAGCCGGCACGTAGCTGAACTCGCAAGAGTTCAGGCAGAAAGCCCCGTGAGGTTGCATTGCCCGAAGTCTTGCGACTTCGGCTACGGAGCCAAAGCATTCACGGCAAGCCACCCCCGCTTGTCCTGCGGCTCATGGTGCTGTAAACTCGGTGCCTTTCTTCCCCCAGATTTTCTATTTTTCTCAACTACACCATGAGCGATCCCTATTTTCAGCAGCTTTTTGCCCAGCGGATTGGCGGAAGCAACTATGGCAAAGGCACCGAGATCTACAAGTTCGAGAAGATCAAGCGGGCCAAGCGAAAGGCCCTTGCCGAGCATCCCGATCGGGCACTGATCGATTTCGGCATCGGCGAGAACGACGAAATGGCTCCCGAGTCGGTGCGTCGCACGATGGCCCAGGAGATCAGCCGGCCCGAGAACCGTGGGTATGCCGACAACGGGATCCTCGAATACCAGCAGGCCGTGGCCCGCTTCATGGCCCGGGAGTTCGGCGTCGAGTTGGACCCTGCGACCGAGATCAACCACGCGATCGGATCGAAGCCGGCGTTGGCGATGATGCCGGCCGTGCTGATCGACCCGGGCGACGTGACGCTGATGACCACGCCCGGTTATCCGGTCGCCGGTACGCACACGACCTACTACGGCGGCCAGGTTCACCAGTTGCCGCTGTTGGCCGAGAACGATTTTCTGCCGGACCTGGAGACGATTCCGCCGGAGATTCTCGACCGGGCGAAGCTGCTCGTGATCAACTACCCGAACAGCCCGACCGGCCGGTTGGCCCCGCCGGAGTTTTTTGCCCGGGTGGTCGATTTTGCCAAACAAAACAACGTAGTGGTGGTGCATGACGCGGCCCATACCATGTTGACCTTCGACGGCAAGCCGCGAAGTTTCTTGCAGACACCCGGTGGGAAGGACGTCGGCGTCGAGATCCATTCGCTCTCGAAGGGTTTTAATATGATCGGCTGGCGCATCGGCTGGGTCTGCGGCCATCCGCAGTTGGTCAGCGCGTTTGCCGACGTGAAAGACAACTGCGATTCGGGCCAGTTCATCGCAATCCAGAAGGCGGCCGTCACCGCGTTGGACGATCCGGAAATTCCGCGGCAAATACGCGAGAAGTATCACCGCCGGTTGAAGAAACTGGTCGAAGTTCTGCGGCGATGTGGGTTCGACTGCCAAATGCCGGGCGGTTCGTACTTTCTCTACACGCCAAGCCCGCGGGGCATCGACGGCGGTCCGACGTTTGCCAATGCGGAAGAGGCCGGTCAATACCTGATCGCGGAACACTCGATCTGCACCGTGCCCTGGGACAATGCAGGCCCGTATCTGCGGTTCTCGGTTACGTATGAGGCGGTCGACGAGGCGGCCGAAGACGCGCTGATGGGGAAAACGGAAAACCGCCTGAAGCAGATTCGACTGGTGTTTGGCTAGCAGCCCGTTGAGGAAGCCGTAGGGTGGGCACCGCCCACCAAGAGACAAGGGAACACGTCAGGCGAGTTTTGGTGGGCGGTGCCCACCCTACCGCGCTCGTGAACACATTACGTAACGTAGCGTTGTAGTAACAGGAACGAGACGAGGCAAGCCATGCGACGATCCAGTGCGGTGCTTTTCTTGACCGGTATCGTCTCGCTGTCGTTGATCGGCTGCGGCGGTCCTTCCGATTCGTCGCGACCGAAGCTTTCGGCCAAGCAACGGGTCGATCGGGCATTGAAGGATCCGGTGCCCGAGTCGCGGGCGAAGGCCCTGGTTCGGATCGGGTACGAACAGTCGAAGGCGAAGGACGAGTACGGCTCGGAAGAGACACTGAAGTTGGCGGCCAAGGCGAGTGCCGAGATTCCCGACCCGGCCATTCGCGCGAGCGTCTGGTCGATGCTGGCCGAAGCCCATCAGCGTATCGGCAACCGAGGGGAAGCCCGAGGGGCGGTGCAATCGGCGTTGACGGCAGCCGGCGAGGTGGACGACGTCGAGTCGAAAGCGAACGCACTTGCCCGGACAGGCCGCGCCCAGGGTGTGACCGGTGACGTCGACGGCGCGCTGAAGACGTTGGCCGAGGCCGAACGACTGGCCGGCGAACTCGGCGATGCGTACGGCGAGGTGCTCGTGCTGGGCGCGGCGGCAAGCAGTTATCACAAGATCGGCAAGCCCCAGCAGGCCGATCGGGCGCTTGCCACGGCCTTGGAGCGGGGCAAGACGATCGAAGACGATCTGCAACGCTGCCAGGCGCTCGGCGATGTGGCCGCTCGGCAACACTCGCTGGAGATACCGACCGCTCGGGAGACGTTCGACCTGGCCGTGAAGACGGCTCGCGAGATCGACAAAGTCTATGCCAAGGCCCACGCCATGGCCGATCTGGCCCAAAAGCTCTCCAAAGCGGGCTACCACGCCCAGACGCATGAGATTCTCGAAGAGGCCGATCAGGCTGCAAACAAGATCCCCGAGCCCGATCTACAGCGTCAAACGGTCGAAAAAGTTCGCACGCTAATGGGCACGTTGCCGTTGCCGGCGGAGTGAGCACTAGTTGGACAGCGACACTTTCGAAGGAAATGCGACAGATACAAGCTCGAAGCGCAAGAAAGTGGATTTGGTCGTAAGTGATTCACTCGCTTGCGCTTCGAGCTTGTATGAGGAATGAAGTGGCGCTGTCCAGCTAGAATCTAGATAACGAATCCTACCGCAGCGACTCCCCTCCCCATTGTCAAACTTTTATAGGCCAAAATGGGAATTCTAGAGAGTCGTACACTGCGCCCTCTACAGAGATTCCGGGCCGGGGGTCGACTGCTAAGAAGCCCGACGTCGCCAGTAGACGATGAGGCCAACAGCACTCATGCACAGCAGGGCGAAGGTGGAGGGTTCGGGGACCGCCTCCCATTCAATCACATACGATCTCTGTTCTGTCCAATTGTTATCCAAATCATGCCAACGTGGGCTTGTCTCTCCAGTACCCTGGTTCGGATTGTCCACTGAGTTTCCGAAGAACGCCAAGAAGTCCGACGAGCCGAAGGGATCCTGAGGTTCATTCAATTCCCAATTGGTGTACACAAAGGGTTCCCCGGTAACCCAGATCCATCCTCCAGCAGGCTCGTTAGAGTCGTCCTCCTGGAAACCCCCAATGTACGGACCCGCTGAATAGGTGTCGAACCTCCAGAACACGTCATCGTCAATCAGCGAGAACACGAAATCGTTTTCTTCCTGCGAAGTGATTGTAGCGAGATACCCACCGCGTTGCTCGGCCGCGTCCCGCGCAGCCTTCCAACTGATGTGACTCCCATTCGCAATACCTTCGTAGAAGTGTCCATTCGCT
>JAZFUB010000317.1:0-5508 GCA_036447015.1 Thermoguttaceae bacterium
GACTCCGATCATTGCTCATCACCCCGCTTTCTTGGCCCCGTCAATCCGCTTACAGGCGGCTGCAATGGCAGTCTTCCGCCGCGGAACCACGGTGAGCGATGAACTCCTCGTCAACCACGCGTGACCAAACGCATCAGAGGAGGGGCCTCGGTTGATTGACGAGCCCGCGCCGGCGATTTATACTCCACGGCACGGGGGACCTGCCCCCCGACTCGTTTGTCCGCCGCGTAGGGCCTCAGCCTATTGGGAGGAATTGAACCATGAGATCAACGGGTTTGCTGCTGGGCGTGATCGTTTCGTCTCTTCCCGCCGCGCTTTTTTCGGCCGAGCCGCTGCTGATTCCCGTGCGGATCGACGGGCCGACGCACGACCCGGAGAACCACAGCTACTGGTTCGGGCCGTTTAGCGAATGCGCGTCGGTGTTGGACGTGGACGGCGACGGCGACCTCGATCTTGCCGCGGGCCGCAACTGGTATGAGGCGCCCGATTGGAAGAAGCACGAGAACTTCCGCGACGGGGCGGAGACCAACGGCCCGGAAACCGACGACAACAGCGAGTTCGCCATGGACGTCAATCGCGACGGCCGCATGGACATCGTCAGTTCCGGCTGGATGCGGATGAAAGGGGCCTTTTGGTACGAGAACCCCGGCCCCGAGGGTTTGAAGTCGGGCAAGAAGTGGAAAGCCACCCGATTCCATGCCGCGAAGAACATGGAAGGCGTCGTCCATGGCGACATCGACGGCGACGGCGATGACGACATCCTCTGTAACCATTGGGCGCCCGTCCCCGGCCAGGCGATGACTTGGCTCGAGTCGATCGACCGGGAGCCGTGGCTCGTCGAGCACAGGGTCGGCACCGAAGGGGAACACCACGGCAACGGTTTGGGAGACATCAACGGCGACGGGCGCGTCGATATCGTCACGCCGACCGGCTGGTATGAGCAACCGGCCAAGTTGACCAACGGGCCGTGGACGTTCCACGCCGACTATACGTTCGAGATCGACGGGAAGTATGCTCCCGCTTCGCATCCGATGCTGGTTTACGACGTCGACGAAGACGGCCTGAGCGACATCATCGTCGGCTCGTCGCACAACTACGGCCTGGCCTGGCTTGAGCAATCGGTCGACCCACAGGGCAAGCGGACCTTCACGCAGCACTGGGCGGAGACCGATTTCGGGCAGTTTCATACCATGACCCTGGGCGATCTCAACGGCGACGGGAAACCCGATCTGGTCACCGGAAAACGGCTCTTCGCACACCACGGCCGCGACACGAGCTGCTACGAACCGTTGTTCGCCTTTTGGTACGACATCCAGGGCGGCCGGTTCCAGCGGCACATCCTTTCCTTCAATCATTTGCCCTGGTATTCGGGCAAGAACAATCAGAACCCGCCGCCGACCGGCGCGATCGGCATGGGCATGAAGGTGATCGTCGTCGACCTGGACGCCGATGGAGACAACGACATCGTCGCACCGGGCAAGTCGGGGCTCTACGTCTTCTACAACACGGCCGTGGCACCGCAGCCGAGGCCAAAGCACAACTTGTTGCCGGAAGAGACGTATCCGAGTTGGATCCCCTGGCACGGGCGGTAGTCTTGGTAGGTCAGGCTGTGCCTGACGCGAGAAAAGTAGGGTGGGCACCGCCCACCAAGAAACCAAAGGGAACACGCCAAGCGATTTTTGGTGGGCGGTGCCCACCCTACGACTCAAGATGGTGCGTCCAGACGCACCCTACATCTGCAAAAGGAAAACACCATGAGAGTAGCCGTACTGCTCGCGAGTGCCGTTGTATCCGTTGTCCTTGGTTCGACGCCGGTCGCTCGGCCCGATGAGTCCGGCGGCAACGAGTGGATCAGCCTGTTCGACGGCAAAGACCTTTCGGCTTGGAAGATATCGCCGACGGCCAAGTGGAGCGTCGAAAACGGAGCGATCGCGCTGAAGGACCGCACCGACGGCAAGATGCGAAACGTCGACTACCTTTGGACCAAAGAGACCTACGGCGATTTCGTCCTGGAACTGGAGTTCAAGGTTCCCGAGCAGGCCAACAGCGGCGTTTTCCTGCGTGCGGCGGATCTGAAGGACCCCGTCTACACGGGCATCGAGTTGCAGGTAACCAACTCGCATGGCAAGCCGCTCAGCCGCGGCGGCACGGCCGGCGCCATCTACGACTGCCTTGCGCCGACGAAGAACACGGCGAAGAAGGTCGGCAAGTGGAACAAGTATCGAATCACGTGCGACGACAATATGATCCGCGTGGTGCTCAACGGCGAGCAGATCGTCGAGATGGATTTGAACCGCTGGACGGCGGCGGGCAAGAACCCCGACGGCACACCGAACAAGTTTCGCAAACCGTTGAAGGACTTTGCCCGATCCGGCCATATCGGTTTCCAGGATCACGGCAGGGCGGTATGGTATCGTAACGTTCGCATCAAGCGGCTCGACTGAGAATGTGCCTTGAAATTCGTACGATGGGCCTCCGAGCCCGTCGAGATGCAGTTTCACCAGCGGTATTATGATATCTTCCACAGGAGAATGACCCATGACCAGCAGACATTTCATCACCATGGCTGCGGCAACGACGTTCGTGCTGGCGACCCTCAGCGACGGATTTGCCGCCGAGAAAGAGAACGCCGCCTACACGCTGACACCCGACGAGCACGGCATGGTACTGAAGGCACCGGACGGTCGCGTCGTGTTTTCCTACATGACCAAGAAGCCGGCCCAAACGAACCTGTCGGCCAACAGCGTCTGTTGCCTTTATCCGATCTTCACGCCCCAGGGCGTCCGCGCCGTCGATTTCGCGCCGGGCGACCACCGGCATCATCGTGGGATCTTTCTCGCCTGGCACGCAACCACCTGCGGCGACCGGCGGGCCGACTTCTGGGGCTGGGGCGAATGGGCGCCGACCGAAGACCGAGTGATCCGCAATCGCAGCGTCGAACTGGCCGAGGCCGACGCCCGGCACGCCGTGATCCGCGTGCAGAACGACTGGATGATCGGCGACGACACGGCCATCAAAGAGCAAACGGTCATTGTCGTCCAGCAGCGCGACGGCGTGCTTGTCATCGACGAAAACTTCCGCCTCACACCTCGGGTCGACGTCGAACTCGACCAAACGGCCTTTGGCGGTTTTTGCGTCAAGGGACGCAAGGACGGTAAGGCGGCCTACTACAACGCACAGGGCAAGGTCGATTTGCCCGACCCGCACCATCTCAAGCCGGAGACGGATTGGCCGGCGGCCGACTGGTACGACTACGTCATCGAACTGGCCGACGGCAAGACGGTCGGCGTGGCCGTGATCGATCACGCCGACAACCCCCCGTCGCCCTGGCACAACCTCGAACCGATCGCCATGGTCAATCCCTGCATCGTCGCGCCGGGTAAAGTGGTGATGAAGCAAGGCCGTCCGCTTCGTCTGCGGTATCGCGTGGTGGTCCACGACGGGCCGCCTCCTACCGAGTTGCTCAACAAGCTGTCCGCGGAGTTCAGTTCCCGATGATCGGCGCACTTGTCGAGAAAGGAAACACGACGTCATGAAGCTTGGATTCGTCAGTGCCATCTTGCCCGATCTTTCGCTGGAGGAGGTGGCCGCGTTCGCCGCTGCGGAAGGTTTCGCCTGCGTCGAGTTGATGTGCTGGCCCAAGGGACGCGCCGAGCGGCGATACGCGGGCGTGACGCACGTCGAGGTCGACGACTTCGACCGGGCCGCGGCCCAGCGCGTGCAGCAGATCATGCAGCAGGCCGGCGTCGAGATCAGCGGGCTGGGATACTATCCGAATCCCTTGACGCCGGATCCCGACGAAGCAGCCACGTATGTCGAGCATCTCGAGAAGGTGATTCGGGCGGCCGAACTTCTTGAAGTCGGGGTGGTCAACACGTTCATCGGCCGCGACTGGACCCGGTCGGTCGAAGACAACTGGCCCCGTTTCCGCGACACGTGGAAGCCGTTGGTCGCATTGGCCGAGAACTCCGGGGTGCGGATCGCGATCGAGAACTGCCCGATGCTCTTCAGCGACGACGAGTGGCCCGGCGGCAAGAACCTGGCCCACTGCCCGGCCGTATGGCGGCGGATGTTCGAGGAGATCCCGTCAAGCAATTTTGGGTTGAACTTCGACCCGTCGCATCTGCTCTGGCAACAGATCGACTACACGCGCCCGCTGTACGAATTCCCAGAGCGGATCTTCCACGTCCACGCCAAGGACGCCAAGATCCTGCCAGACAGGCTCGACGACGTGGGCGTGCTGGCCACGCCGCTTCAGTGGCACGCACCGAAGCTGCCCGGGCTGGGCGACGTCGATTGGAGCCGGTTCTTCTCGGCCCTGACCGACGTCGGTTACCTCGGCCCGGTCTGTATCGAAGTGGAAGATCGGGCGTTCGAGCAGAGCCTTGCGCGGCGGAAACTGGCCCTGCGCCAAAGCCGCGACTACCTGTCGCCCTATTGCGGCGCCGAACAATAGTAAGGAAACACGAAACGCCATCCCTTACGGAGGAGGAACATGGATAACATCAAAACGGCAGTCGTTGGCGCCGGTTTCATCGGCCCGGTGCATGTCGAAGCCCTGCGGCGACTGGGGATCACCGTTACGGGCATCCTCGGATGCGACGACGACGAATCGCAGTCGGCCCGAAAGTCGCTCGGACTGCCAAAGGCCTACGAGAGCCTCGACGAGATCCTGGCAGACGGCACGGTCGATGCCGTCCATCTGGCCGTGCCGAACGTGCTGCACTACGAGTTCGCCAAGCGAGCGATCGAGGCCGGCAAACACGTGATGTGCGAGAAGCCGTTGGCGATGAACTCCACCGAGTCGGCCGAGTTGGTCGAGTTGGCCAAGGCGAAGGGCGTCGTGGCGGGCGTCTGCTACAACATCCGCTTCTATCCGCTGAATCTCGAAGCCCGCGACATGGTGGCTCGGGGCGACGTGGGCGAGATCTACACGATCAACGGCAGCTACGTGCAAGACTGGCTGCTCTACGATACGGATTACAACTGGCGCGTGCTGGCCGACCAGGGAGGCGCACTTCGTGCCATCGCCGACATCGGCACGCACTGGATGGACCTGGTGCTTTCGATCACCGGGCTCGATGTCGAATCCGTCTTCGCCGATTTGAAGACCGTACACGAGGTGCGAAATCGACCCAAGGGCGAAGTGGAGACCTTTACCGGCAAAACGGCCGAGAAGCGAGAGACGGAACCCGTGCCGATCACCACGGAAGATTACGGCGCCGTGCTGTTCCGCTTCAAGGGCGGTGCCCGAGGCGGTCTTCACGTCTCCCAGGTCACCGCCGGGCGGAAGAACTGCCTGCGATGGGAAATCGCCGGTTCGCAATGCGCCATGGCCTTCAACAGCGAATCGCCCAACGAACTGTGGATCGGACATCGCGACAAGCCGAACGAGTGTCTTATTCGGGATCCGGCACTGGTCGCCGACACGCCGAGAGCCTTCCTAGACTACCCCGGCGGCCACAATGAAGGATTTCCCGACGCGTTCAAGCAATGTTTCAGGGCATT
>JAZFUB010000318.1:0-11206 GCA_036447015.1 Thermoguttaceae bacterium
ACTGCAAAGTCGGTTATTGTGAATGAGATGTCTCGGGTGGCACGTCCCTGAGGAACGAAGGGAGTGGCTTTTGCGGTGTTGCCCACGCCCTTCGTTCCTCAGGGACGTGCCACCCGAGCGACTTTGCAGATCTCCTGCAAGGTCAACAGACCGGCGGGAGCCCGAAGAGCCTCCCCCCTTCGCGGCGGGAAACACGTCCAGGCCCGGCGGCAGTTTTCCATGAGGGAAACTCGAGATCGCCTTGCTACACACCGCTGGATCATCGATAATCGGTGTCATGGCGTCCTCAAACTCACAAGTTGGTACTGGCCAAAAGAAGGAATTCCCATGAGCGAAACCGTCAAAAGCACCACTTCCCGCCGCGAGTTCCTCAAGAACAGCGGTCGGATTGCCGCCGCCTCGGCCCTGGCGGCTTCAGCCACTCCCTATGTCCATGCGGCCGAGGACAACACGATCAAGGTCGCCCTGGTCGGCTGTGGCAGTCGGGGCACCGGAGCCGCGGCCAATGCACTTTCGACGACCAGCGGCCCGACCAAGCTGGTGGCCATGGCCGATGTCTTCGACAATCGATTGCAGGGCAGTCTGAAAAACCTCTCTACGCGATTCGAGAAACAGGTCGATGTGCCGACCGATCGTCAGTTCGTCGGGTTCAACGGTTTCAAGAAGGCGATCGATTTTCTCGATCAGACCGACGTGGTCATCCTGGCCACGCCGCCCACCTTCCGCCCGATGCATCTGGAGTATGCGGTCGAGAAGGGACGCAACGTCTTCATGGAGAAATCGTTCGCCGTCGACGCCCCGGGCATTCGCCGCGTGCTTGCGGCAGGCGAGGCGGCCACGAAGAAGAATCTCAAAATCGCCGGCGGTCTGATGAGCCGCCACTCTCCGCCGTTGGAGGCCGCCATCGAGCAGATCCACAACGGGCTGATCGGAGACGTCATCACCTGCTGGGCCTATCGCGAGCACGGCCCGGTCGGCTACAAGCCCAAGACCCCGGGCATGAGCGAAATCGGCCACCAGATCAACAACTACAGCAACTTCACCTGGGTCAACGGCACGTTCGTGCTCGACTGGTTGATCCACAACCTGGACATCTGCTGCTGGGTCAAAGACGCCTGGCCCGTCTCGGCCCAGGCCCAAGGCGGTCGCCAGACTCGCACCAAGCCCGACCAATTGTTCGATCACATCTCGGTCGAGTATCGCTTCGAAGACGGTACCCGCATGTTGGCCCAAGGCCGACACATGGCGGCCTGCTGGGGCTTTTTCGGCGACGTGATCCACGGCACCAAGGGCTCGGCCGTGCTCGGTGAAGGGGTCAGCAACCCGCAGATCTTCAAGGGTTACAATCAGACAACCGAGAACCGGATCTGGACGCACGACGGTGCCCGGACCAACGCGTACGACCGCGAACACGAGTTGCTGTTCGACGCGATCCGCCAGGACCGGCCCTACAACGAAACGGAGCGCTGTGCGTACGCCGCCATGACCGGCATCCTCGGCCGCATGGCCGCCGAGTCGGGCAAGGAAGTCACGTGGGAAACGGCCATGGCCTCGGACCTGGTCCTGGCCCCCGGCCTGGAAGATTTCACAATGGACTCCGAGCCGCCGGTCAAACCCGACGCCGAAGGCAACTACCCGGTCGCGATGCCCGGGTTTACGAAGGCGTTCTGAACTCGTTGGCTTCAAAGATCGGGAAAAGGGGAAGGAGGGGAAAAGGGAAAGAAAGAAGGAGATTGGAAGAAAAGAACGCTCATCGTGGAAACATAGACCACAATTCGTCTTCCCCTTTTCCCCTCCTTCCCTTTTTCCCGATTACCTGACGCTCCGTTTCCCCTTTTTCCCCCTTTCCCTTTTTCCCGATTCCGTAACCCCGTTCCCCTTTTCCCTCCGGTTTTCAGTCGCCCTCTCGCTCCAACTTGACCACGACGTAGGGCATGGTCTTCTCCAGGTCGGGGTAGATCTGTCCATTGCCGTGGTTGTCCATCACTTCGATGAAGTACATGAAGTCCCATTGCGACGGAATGTGCTCGCCCGGCACAACGGCCGCATACTCGTGCGGTTTGTCGGTCGGTCGCATGTCGAGCGTCTTGTAGTCCTCGTACTGGCTGACGCTACGGTAACGCAGACGAACCCATTTCACACCGGACGGATCGTCGACCGTGGCCACGACCCGTAGCGGCTTCTCGGCCGGGGCCGTCTTGATCGCTGTATGCGTGACCATCGGGGCCGAGCCGTCGCGGGTCACATCGACGACGATCGGATCGTCCGCTCCCGCTGCCGGAAACGTCGTTCGAGCCCCCGACTCGTCGACTGCTTCGATGAAGTAGCTCAGGCCTTCGTCCTCCATGGAGTTCGGAACGAGGGCGCGATACACAAACGGCTTGTTCGGCGAAGTTCTTATCTTCTTGTACTGCCATTCTCCCCGACCGATCCGGTAAACGAAGCGAACCTGGGCGATGGGACGCTCTCCGGAAACTGTGGCCTCAATCCTACTGACGATGCCGCGGGGAGTACGGGCATGGCGACGTATCGTACGGTCCGGCACGTGAGCAATCATGGGGCCATCGCCGGTCGACTTCGGGCGAAAGCTGTCCCTTTGCTGGCGAAGTTTCTCCAGGCCGTTTTCCAGCTTCACGAGTTCGTCTCGCCAGTGGCCCGAGAGGTCGGAGCCGCGACGTCCCATCATGATGTCATCGTGATACATGTCACCAGCCGCCTCGACCATCCTTTTCCAGGCCTCGATCGCTCGGCCCTCCGAATAGATTGCCGAGTCCAGCGAGCCAACGTCTTCCGAGCGATTGAATAGGGCCCAACTCGTACCGGCATTAGCGCGTCGAGAGTGGTACGCGGCCAAATGGGCAAGGATTTTCATGTCGACCATCGTCGAGTCGAATTCCTTGTTGCGATGCTTGCCAATGTATTTCTCGGCCTTTTCGACCAATCCCAGTACGTCACGGGATGCTCCAGCGAACCATCGGCTGGATTCTCGCGGCAAGATCTTCGCCGAGTCGATCCCTTCGATCATGTTCTTTGCCGCCTCGTCCGGGCTGAGGAACTGCTCTGTATCACTCGGCAATGCCTTGGCGTAGGTCGGCAGATCCTCTTGCCGTTGTCGCTCGGCCCAGCCTCGTGTGGTTGGGAAATGGTTGTAGGGATACTGGTAGGCCACGATTCGTGGCAGGATCTGGCTTGCTCGATGTAGGGCCTTTTCCACGTACGGAGCGGCCTCTTTGCCGAACCGTCGCTCGAACTCTTTTTGCCATACTTCCGGCGGTGTGTCGGGGTTGTAGCCCATTCGGCCGAAGCATTGGAAAAAGTGCCAGTAGCGCTGGAACTCCCAGTCGTAGTATTGGTACTTGGGCCGTAGGAGCTCGAACGGTTCGAGGTCGTGCGGGTGGTCTTGCATCTTCGTGGCCATCGGCGCCGTCACTTCGTAGCCGCCGCCCGGGTAGATCAGCGTGCTCTGGGCGAATCGGCGGACGTACTCGGGATCGCCCCAGAGCAACACCCGGGTGGTGCCGCCGCTCCAGAGCCGCCAGTGCATGTCGTATCGCTTCGGATATCGCAACATGTCGGCATAGCCGTGGCGGCGGTCGTGCTGGTTGGCCGGGTGGACGTGCGTGGGATGGAACGGCATGCCCATCTGTTCCATCCAATACTTCGTGCAGATGCGAATCGGGACGCCGACCTCCAGCGCCCGATCGATCAGCGAGTCGGGAAAATTCTTTGCCCGGGCGTCGAAGCGGATGTCCCCGCCCGAGGCTTTCATGATCCGATAGACGTCGGTCCAAAAATCCTCCATCTCGCTACGCCGCAGCCCCGACTCGCCGTGCATGCGAAACTGGATCGCGTCGAGGTCGGGCACTTCGCGGAGAAGTTTTGTTAGTGCGGCCTTGGTATAAGGAACCAGCTTATCGGCCGTCAGTCCCCAGACCACGCCCGGCGTGCGTTGTTTGGCATGCTCGGTCGGTCCTTGGACCCCGCCGCGATAGATGTGATCCCAAATGCCGAGCGTGAAGTCCAATCCCCGCTCGTGCGTCATCTCGATCACTCGGTTCAATGCCTTGAGGTTCCGCTGCTGTTGCTCGGCGGTCAGTCCTTCGACGCGGATATCGGAGTAGCCTTCGACGTCGAAGAAGAACGGATAAGGCGGTGCGAAGTAGCCCCAGTTCTCGTAACCCAACAGCAGGGCGAACGTGTTGAACCGGTTCTCGGCCAGCATGTCGAGATACTCGGCCCAATACTCCTCGTCAAAGAAAAACTTCTCGAACGTCTTGCGGTGCATCGTATAGATCGAAAGGGCCCGTTCGGGCATGAACGGCTTCTCGGTCGTGTCGCGAACCTCGCTCAGCGGATCGTTTGCGTCGGTCGACCAGCCGGTCCGGTCGGCCACGTCCAACAACGCATACATCAACCCCCGATCGTCGGAACCGGCGACCAGCAAGGTCCGTTTGCCGTCGAGAGTCGTATTCTTGATTGCCAATGCCTCGGGGCCCTCGGGCAACACCGTATCGGTCGCCTTGAGCAGTCTGGCAGCATGTCCCGAACCATCGCCCAAACCGGCCACGATCAGTATGTTCCCCTTTTCTGCCTTCGGCGTGGCCACGCGCCGGACGTCGACCCCCTTCGCTTGCAGTGCGGTCGTGACCTTGCCGAGGCCGTGTGTCGTGCCCAACCCGGGCGACTTGTCGGTCAAGATCGTAACGGTCAACTCGGCGGCTTGCACACGCGACGAGCCAAAAAGCATGGCCGCGGCAAGCGATATCGTTGTGATCAGGTGTCTCAAACGCATCAGGCACCTCCCAGGTTCAGTGTCGAGAAAATCGGGCCGGCGGCCCGGTCGGTCGTATTGTACACGAATCGGTCTGCCGAATAAACAGGCCGTCTTGCCGTGTTTTATGGCAACCGATTTCAGCCCCGAAGGGGCGCTAGTCAATAGCCCAGGGCGTAAGCCCTGGGAGCCAGGAGTTCCATCACGCACGAGCCCCAAAGGGGCGGCAGATCGGTCCCTTCTGCCGCCCCTTCGGGGCTCATAAGAGCATTTCGGCGAACATTCCCAGGGCTTACGCCCTGGGCTATTGACTAGCGCCCCTTCGGGGCTAGGATCGTTTGCCAAAGATCCCGTCAGGCCCACGAAACACAGATGCTGGTCATCGCGTAGCGTTCGTGGTAAACTGCAGGAGTGTCCGGGTTCGCGATTGTGCAATGACGCATCGAGTTTGCCGACCCCGCGTGCCATAGAATCGCATTGTTAGACGGATTCGCTAATGTCCAACCGCACGCTAACTGCTCGCATACGAGATGTGCTGGTAGACGTCCGTAGTGGAACTCAGAATGCCAAGCAGGCAGCGGTCGTTCTCTCCGGTGCAGGTCAATCGCTTGAGGGCATGCCCTACAATCTCGTCAAGGAAAGGGACTCGATTGTCATGGATCTTGAGATTGCTCAGTGGTACGATGACGACGACTGTGTCCCGAATCTGAAGAGCGTCCTGGACAGAGCCGAGCGCTGGTTAAGGGAGGTGCCGCTCAATGTGTAGCGGATAGCAACGGGATGATTGCGACGGCTGTTGCCAGATGGGATAATGGTTGCATTTCGAGGTAACTTCGATGAAGAGAAACATTACGCTTGGCTTGCTGACCGTCGCGATACTCAGTCTGTTTGCCGTCGCGGTACTCTCGACACGGGCCGAGCGGCCGGACGTCGACCGCGATGTTCGATTTCCGTCGGTGACCACTCCCTATCAGCGTCAAGTCGAGCAGCAGCTTGCCGATCTTGACTCGCCGTCGGCGGACGTTCGGGCCGGTGCGGCCGAGGCGTTGGCCTATCTTCGGGCCTATGGGGCGTCCGACGCACTGATCGGGGCGCTTCGCGATGAGGCGGCCGGCGTGCGTCGCGAGGCGGCCATGGCGCTGGCCTGGTGCGGGGGACGCGAGGCGGTTGGGCCGTTGATCGATGCGCTAAGCGACGACGACTGGGTGACGGCCCAGGCGGCCTGCGTGTCGTTGAACAATCTGACGGGCATGCAGTGGCCGTTCGATGCCATGCGGCCCTTGGACGAACGCGCCGGTCGGATCGACGCCTGGCGTCGCTGGTGGGCCGACGTGCCGAACGATCGACCCGCGACCGACGTGCTGGAATTGGTCCACAGTGAAGACGACGAGCAACGGCTGCGTGGCGTCCGTGCACTGGGCTCCTTGGGCGGCGACGGAGCAACTCACGCCGTGGTGACGGTTCTCGATCCGTTTCGAGAGGCGGAGTACCGGCGGCTCGACCCGTTAGAGAAGCATCTGGTTCAATCGTGCCTTCGCAGTCTTGGACGCTTGAAAGATCGAGCGGCATTGGAGACGCTGTTGGATTTCTTCGCGATGCCAGCTTGGGCCCGATATGCGGCCGATGCGTTGGGTGATGTTGGCAGCGACGAGGCCGTTGGGCCGTTGATTGCCGCCTATCCGAAATATTCTCGGGATCTGAACTCGCGGACGAAAAATCCCGAGCTCTGTCCGGCCGACGACCGATTCTCCGGCGACAATACGCA
The DNA here is from genome assembly GCA_036447015.1 of Thermoguttaceae bacterium. GTDB lineage: Bacteria > Planctomycetota > Planctomycetia > Pirellulales > Thermoguttaceae > JAZFUB01. Next base: position 6,537 of record JAZFUB010000318.1, read on the forward strand.
AGATCGCATGCACGAAACACCCTATGCGATTGCCGTCGCGCTGAGCCGTCTGCCGCTGGACAATCCGGACCATATCGAAGCATTGCGAGCGATCACACCCTATCTGCTGGCCAATCTGCCGTCGGATTGGGACGGCGGCATGCTCTACGAACCGGAGGCGTTCGAGCTGGTGACCGCCTATCTGCTGGATCGGGCCGGCACTCGGCAGGCGGCCTGCGACGCGGCCTTTCGGGCGGCGGCCGTTTCGGAGACCTGGCTGCGACAGAAGCGTGACACGACGATCGAGCCGGGCATGTCGCTCGACGAAACGCTCGACCGGCTGGCGATGAAAGTCTACGGCGACGTGCCCTACGTGGGGCCGTGGCTGCCGGCCTTGTGTCGCGAACCGGGCGACGTGCCCCGATTGATCGGCCTGCTGGAGCACGATTGCGGCTGGCTGCGGATCAACGGGGCCAAGGCACTGATGTTCATGGGGGCCCAAGAGGCCGTCGAACCGATGGCCCGGCTGCTGGAGGCTTCGCACGCCGAGGCCGAATACGGATTCTCCGGCGCATTGGAGCACGCCGAGTACAACAGTCCGGCACCCCGGAGTCGAGAGGCCCTGATCCGAGGGCTGGGTCGGCTCGGTGCGACGCAGTACGACTCGCTGCTGATTCGGCTGATGCAGGACGAACGGAACGTCGTCGACATCCAACATGCGGCCGCCCTGGCGTTGGACGAGCTTGACACACCGGCAGCCGTCGACGCGCTGGCCCGTGCCGAAGCCGATCATCCGCTGCACAGCATTCGGATGGTTGCCCGAGAGGCGATCTGGCGACGGGGTATACGACCCGTGTATCGGCAACCCGTTGCTCGGCCAGAGGTGCCGAAGACCGAAGCGTCGACGTCGGACATGGTGCAAGACCCCCCGGGCCGGCCCGAGGCGGTCGTGTTCATCAAGGGCAACAAAACGATGCGGAGCGACTTCAACGGTCAGGCGGGCGTCGATCCTTGGCGACAGACCTACTCGATTACGAACTCCGGACCGACGATGCGCGTGGGACGCAATCTCTACACGCTGCGCCCCGTTCGACCGGACGGAAAAGTGACACCGTTGACGCATTTCACCGACGGGTTCGTCGCCGATTGCGAAGTCTCGTGGGACGGCCGGCGGATCCTCTTCTCGCGACGACTCAACGGCGAGGATCGCCACTACGGCAAAGTACCGCACCAGCCGGCCACGCTGAAGGACCCGAGCGAGCCGCTGTTGGGCGGGCCGGACGATCCCTGGTGGCACGTCTGGGAAATCAACGTCGACGGCACCGGGCTGCGGCAGATTACGTTCGGCCCGTACCACGACGTCCAGCCGGCCTATCTGCCCGACGACCGGATCGTCTTTTCGTCGAGCCGTATCGGGCTGCGCGACGAGTACCACGGCTATCCGTGCACGGGCCTGACCGTGATGAACGCCGACGGAACCGACATCCACCCGATCGGCTTCAACCTGGGCGGCGACCGCGAGCCGGCCGTGCTCAATGATGGGCGAATCATCTTCAGCCGCTTGGATAACTTCTACTCGCGGCTGAAGACCGAACTGACCGTGCAAGTCGTCTTTCCCGACGGAACGAAGAACATCGGCTACTATGGGCCCGAGCGACGCGACTATTGGCGAGAAATCCACACGAAGAGCGCCGCATGGGCGATGCGAACCGCGTATGGCGGCAGTACCGACAATCGCAACCGCGTGTTGCGTCTGTCGCAGCCGCAGCCGTTCGGTCGCGATCGGGCCGTCTGTACGTCGAGCGGTGGACTCGTACTGATCGGGCCAGGACGCTACAAGGAGACGAAGATTCCGCACGACAGGAAATGGGCCGTCACGTCGCCCTTTCCTTTGGACGACGAGCGCATTCTCTGTGCGGCCACGATCAAACAGTTCGACATCGACGGGCGGATCGTCACCTGTGGAACGGAAGCGTTCGAGCGGTTGCAGAAGGGGCCCGCCTTGTTCCGCAGCGCCGTGAACATCGACCTGGGGCTGTACATCGTCGACGCGGCGACCGGCGAGATGGAGTTATTGTACAACGATCCGGAGTCGGCCGATTTCGAGGCCCGACCGCTGGTGCCGCGGCGACGGCCGCCCGTGCGATCGGAAGCGCCCCAAGGCCGCATGTACACGGCCCGACTCTTCTGCAACTCGGCCCGACTCTCGCGCGAACCGCGAACGGCCACGCGCGGCAAACTGGTTCGCGTGATCGAAGGCATGCCGGTCCTTTCGCGGCACGAGACGCAGCAAAACCTGCCGACCAATCGCTGGAAGAACCACGGTGGCACGCATGCGAGGGTGCTCGGCACAATGCCGTTGGCGGCCGACGGGTCGTTCTTCGTCGAAGTGCCGGCCGATCGGTTGTTGCACCTGCAGGTGCTCGACGCCGATCGCCGCGTGGTCAACAACCAGACCTTCTGGCTCTATGCCCGACCGGGCGAGACGCACAGTTGCATCGGCTGCCACGAACGGCCCGACACCACGCAGACGGCCAATCGCTTTCCGTCGTCCGCCACCGTGCCGCCGGTCGAAATGCTTCCCACCGGCGGCGAATTCTCCTATCGGGCCAAGGCCTGGCTCAAGGGCGTCCTGCCCGACGAATGCGAGGAGCGAGCCAGAACCGTGCGTGCGGTGAATCTGATCGGGCGGTATTGATCCGTTGGTCCGTAACATGCCACCCAACGCATAGCCACACGTCCCAAGCCCACCGACTGCGATCGGTGGGACCGGCCGGATGCAGCGGGCGAGCCTGTTTGGCACATGGTCCCACCGGACGCAACCGGTAGGCAAGCCCCCCACTTCCGACGGGTTTTTCAGAAAAATCGGCGAATTTCAGGCCGGGCACTTGCTATATCCGGGATAACCGGTAGACTTCCAGGCGTGGGATACGTGCCCATATCGGAATGACCAGCCAGCAACTTGTGGGAAATGAGCCCATAAGATAGGATTCAGGGACGGCGATGATCGAGAACGGACTCGGTGACAGACGGAAGCTTACGTCCCCCAGGGCCGGTGATGCCCGAATCCTACGAATTTATCCTCGGCGAATTTCAGCGGACGCTCGACGAGCGGTTCCGGCTTTCGGTCCCCAGCGAGCTGGCCGAGTTGCTGACCAGCGAATCGCCCGACTGCATCCTGGCCAAGGAGCGGCCCGGCTGCGTCAGCCTTTGGAGTGCGAAGCTCTGGCAGACGAAACTCGACGAGGAGGTCGAGTTGGTCAAGCACAAGATGCGGGCGGGCAAACTGCGCGACGAGATTCCGCTCGTGCAATTGCTCGGCCGGTTGCTCTCGACCAGGCATCGCGCGGTGCAACTGGCCGGCCGCGGTCGGTTGCTGATTCCCGAGGGCTTTCGCGAGTTCTTAGGCGTCGAGCCGGGCGGCGATGTGATGGTTGTCGGGGCGGCCGTCTGTCTGGAAGTCTGGAACCCGCCCGACTGGCTCGACTATCTGCGTGGACGGGTCCCCAAATTTCGCCGATTGCTCAGCAAGCTTGCCAAGTAGCGGAACGTTACCATGTCCGGTCCGGAGATTTATAAGGAAATACACCGGTAGTGTCACCCGGTGGAATGTAAGTCACCCGGGCGTGAAGTGCCCCAAGTCAAAGGTCGCACTTCACGTCCAACCTCTCCGGATCGGACATGGTAACGTTCTTGCTTCTTGGCACTTTCTGCCTAGGCCATCAAGACACCAGTTGGTTGTGGTGCCCCATTGTGCGCTATGCGAGCCACGTGGACAAGGAGAAATCGGCCCCCGGTTGAGTTCCCCCCAAGATGCGGTAGAATAGCGGTTTGATATCGCATGCCTTCCGAGGGATTCATCGAGATGAAGCTTCTCGACCGACTCGATCGAAGATTCGGCCGCTTTGCCGTACCGAACGTGACCGTGATGCTGATCGCCGTCCAGGTGATCGTCTATCTGCTCGGGCACCAAGCCCCGGGCATCTCCGGGCGCATCGAGCTGGTTCCCAATCGCGTGCTCGAGGGTGAAGCGTGGCGGCTGGTTTCGTTCGTTGCCCAGCCACCGCAATGCCGTCTGTTCTTTGCGTTCTTCTTCTGGTATCTCTTCTACCTGATGGGCACGACGCTGGAACAGACGTGGGGGATCTTTCGCTACAACGTCTTCTTGCTGATCGGCTACGTCGCCACGGTGGCCGTCTCGTTCATCACGCCGGAAGATCCCGCCTCGGTCGCGTTCTTGCAGGGCTCGGTCTTCCTGGCGTTCGCCTGGCTGTATCCCGATTTCCAACTCATGCTGATGTTCATCCTTCCGGTGAAGATCAAGTGGCTGGCGCTGCTGGCGTGGATTGGCTATTTCCTGGGTATCGCCTTCGGTGACTGGAGCACACGCCTGGTAGCCACGGCCTCGGTCCTCAACTTCCTGCTCTTCTTCGGTACCGACATCCTTGGGCGGATGCGTTCCGGTCGCCGCCGCATGGCCCACCAGGCCGATCGGATCAAGAGGGCCCACGAACCGAGCCATCGCTGTACGGTATGCGGTACTACCGACAAAAGCCACCCAAAGGTGATCTTTCGCTACTGTTCGAAGTGCTTCGGCGGTCTCTGCTATTGTGCGGATCATTTGAAAGATCATACGCATGTGGTCGCCGACGAAGAGCCGTCACAAGAGCATTCCAGTTAGCCGTTGGGCT
>JAZFUB010000319.1:0-9784 GCA_036447015.1 Thermoguttaceae bacterium
CGCCGGTTGCAAACGCATCTTCATCGGAATGGAAAGCATCAACCCGGAGAACCTGGCGGCAATCAACAAGCCTCAGAACCGGGTCGGCGAATATCGCACGATGCTCCAGAAGTGGCGGTCGCACGGTGCCATGACCCATGCCGGCTACATCCTCGGTTTTCCAGCCGATACGCCGACGTCGATCGAACGGGACATCCAGGTCATCCAAGAGGAGTTGCCGATCGACATCATGGAGTTCTTCATCCTCACGCCGTTGCCCGGTTCGGCGGACCACAAGACCCTCCACGACCAGGGCGCTTGGATGGAACCCGATCTGAACAGGTATGACACCGAGCATGTCACCGTCAAACACCCGCGGATGAGCGCCGAGCAATGGCTCGACATTTACGACAGGGCCTGGCACCTCTACTACAGTCCCGCTCACGTGGAAACATTGCTGCGCCGAGCGAAGGCGTGCGGCTGCGGAATCACGAGGATGCTCGCCGCCGTCCTGGTGTATCACGGTAGCTACCTTGTTGAGAACCTCCATCCGCTTCAGTGTGGAATCTTGCGACGCAAATTGCCTTCCACGCGGCGTTCTTCCTTCCCGAAGGAGAACCCGCTCCTCTTCTATCCCCGCCGCGTGTGGGAGACCATCTCGACCTACCTGTCCGTCGGGCGGTACTATCTCAAGTTGGAGCGAACGAGGCGGCGGATTGCCCGCGATCCGCAGGCAAACCAGTATACAGACCTCGCGTTGACACCCGTCGAGCCGGCGGAAGAGATCGACCGGGCCGCATGATTGTCCCCTTTTTCGCGGCTGCCATTGACATTTGGGCCGGATTCCACACTATTCGTATTCTATGACAACTACCGACGAATCCTCCAGTGGCTCCGGTTCCTCCGCGGCATCCGGCCCGCCGAGTTCCAACGGAAAACGCGAAGTCTTCGCTTGGGCGATGTACGATTGGGCCAATAGCGCCTTTTCGACCCTCTCGATCACGATCCTGATGTTCTACATCACGGGTGTTGTGGTGCCTGACAAGACGCTTGGGCCGGTAGTTTGGGCGTGGGGGATCGGGACCTCGATGCTCATCGCGGCCGCGCTTTCGCCGATCCTCGGGGCGATCGCCGATGCCAACGCGAGCAAGCGGAAATGGCTGGCCGCCACCGCCTTGTCCGGGGCCGGCACGGCCGTGCTCATGGCGATCGTGCCGCCGGAGCAGACGTGGCTGATCATCGGGCTGTTCATCGTCACTTGCCTCTGTTTCGAACTGTCGCTCGGTTTCTACAACGGCTTTCTGCCGGAGATCGCCGACGAAGCGGCCATGAATCGCGTTTCGGCGTGGGGATACGCGTTGGGATACGTCGGCGGTGCCTTGGCACTGGTGCTGGTGATGGGAGTGACGATCTTCGGTGAGGAACTGGGGCTGCCTGATCCGTCCGATCAATTGCGGGTTGGCATCTTGATCATGGGCCTATGGTGGGGACTCTTCACATTGCCGACGGTGTGGGTGCTCCGCGATCGTGGGCAACCGCCGGCAGATCGGCTGCCGTTGTACAAGGCCGCCCGTCAGGCCGCCCGCGAAGTCGTCCAGACGCTGAGGAATGTCCGCCACTACAAATACCTCTCGCTCTTCCTGCTGGGGTTCCTCTTCTACAACGACGGGATTCAGTCGGTGATCAGTCAGTCGGGCCTCTTTGCGAAGGAGGAATTGGGATTCAGATTCAAAGAGGATCTCTTGCCGCTGTTCCTCATGATCCAAGTGGTGGCCTTTCCCGGGGCCATCCTCGTGGGCCGTTTGGCCGATCGGATCGGACAGAAGCCGACGTTGATGCTCTGCCTCGGTGTTTGGGTGGCGGTCGTCGTCACGGTTTTCTTCGTGACCACGAAAGAGCAGTTCTGGATCCTCAGCATTGTGCTCGCGCTGGTCCTCGGGGGAACCCAATCGGTCAGCCGCGCAATCATGGCCCGTATGACGCCGCCGGGCCGAACGGCCGAGTTTTTCGGCTTCTTCAACCTCTCGGGCAAGGCGACCAGTTTTCTCGGTACCTACCTCTTCGCTCTGATTGTCGGCATCACCGGCAGCCTGCGGCTGGCCGTGCTGAGCCTGTTGATCTTCTTCCTGATCGGCTGGGCCATCGTGTCGGGGATCAACGTCGAAAAAGGACGCCAGCAAGCGATCGAGGCATGACGGGGACCCGCTGGTCGCCGGCCCGTCGCGCTGGTATGTTAGCCGTTGGGCTTGCCCAACGTTGGCGTCGCCTACGCGATACCGTGAACTGTTATCGTAACCGAAGTCGCCGTGCCGGCGACAGCTAAACGGTTTGAGATGAGCGTCAACCACAGGCGATCTTGCCATGTACCTCGGCATCGAAATCGGCGGCACGAAATTGCAACTAGGCGTCGGCTCGGGCGACGGCCGTTCGTTGGTTGCCTTGGAGCGCGCGCCGGTTGATCCACTAGGCGGTGCCCAAGCAATCCGGCAGCAAATCGCACAGCTCGGGAAAAACCTAATCGAGCGATACGACGTCCGTGCGATCGGCGTCGGTTTCGGTGGGCCGGTCGATGCGGCCGCCGGGCGGACCATCAAGAGCCATCAGGTCGACGGCTGGGACGATTTCCCGTTGGTCGATTGGTGCCGAGAACATCTTGGGCCGCCGGCCGTCTTGGGCAACGACTCCGATCTGGCCGGGCTGGGCGAGGCTCGCTTTGGGGCAGGACAGGGCGGTCGGGTCGTCTTCTACAGCAACATCGGTAGCGGCATCGGCGGAGCGTTGGTCATCGATGGCAAGCTCTTTCGTGGCAGCGGCGGCGTTGCCTCCGAACTGGGGCATCTGCGCCCCGGGCCGCACTGCGAAAGGCCCGACCAGACCGTCGAATCGATCGCCAGCGGTTGGGCCATTGCTGCGATGGCTAGACGCCGCGTGGCCGATCCCAAAGAGGCCGACTCGCAGGCCGCCCTCGATCTGCTACGGGTTGCCGACGGCCAGGCGGACCGGCTGACTACCGTCGACGTGACCGAGGCAGCCGCCAAAGGGAATCCCCTGGCCCGGGCGATCCTGCAAGAGGCGTGTCGGACCTATGGCTGGGCGATTGCGCAGATGATCACGCTCCTGGCCCCCGACGTCGTCGTGATCGGCGGCGGCGTGTCGCTGGTAGGTGAAGAACTTTTTCTAGGGCCGTTGCGCTGCGAAGTCGACCGCTACGTTTTTCCACCGCTACGAGGCAAGTTCAAACTGGTCGCAGCCGAACTGGGCGAGGAGGTCGTCGTACACGGGGCGCTGGCACTGGCGGCCGTTTAGCAGTTGTCGTGCCGGCGACAGCTAAACGTCGAGTGCCAACGCGGGGATCACAACCCCAACACGTCGCTGATCGAATACATCCCCGGCTGTTTGTCGACGAGAAACTTCGTCGCGGCCAAGGCACCCAACGCGTAGGCGTCGCGATTCGTCGCACGGACGGTGATCTCGATCATCTCGCCGAGCAAAGCGAACACGATCGTGTGCTCGCCCGGGTTGTCGCCCACTCGGATCGCGTGGTAGCCGATCTCCTCGTGCGGCCGCTTGCCGGGGCGTCCCTCGCGGCCGTGGCGGTGGACGGTCTGGCCCATCGCGTCGGCAATGATCTGGCCGAACTTCAGGGCCGTGCCGCTGGGCGAATCTTCCTTGAAACGATGGTGCCGCTCGAGAATCTCGACGTCGGCGTCCTGGTCGGCCAAGGCCCGGGCGGCCACCTCGGAAAGCTTCATCGCCAGATTGACGGCCAAACTCATGTTGGGTGCCCAGAGCAACGGAATCCGCTCGGCGGCCGCGCGGATCTTTGCCGTCTGCGACTCGTCGAAACCGGTCGTGGCCAACACCAACGGAAGCTGCTTCTCGACGCACGCCGCGATGAGCTGCTCGGCCGGCTCGGGCCAAGTGAAGTCGATCACCGCATCGGCCGCCACCTCGATGCGGTCCGTCAGCGGCACGTTGAGCGTCCCCACGCCGGCCACCACGCCGGCGTCGTCGCCCAGCCGCGGATGGCTCGAGGATTCCAACGCGGCAACCAACGAAAGCTCCGGATCGGCCGCCGAAAGAGCAACCAAACGTTGTCCCATCCGCCCGGCGGCGCCGTGGATGACGATACGTGTTTGAGTCATTGTGATTTCCAGGTCTCGAATAACACTCGATTAGCTATACAGCTGAATTGCTTTGACGATCTCGTCGAGATTGTTCGGCACGGCGATGGCCCGATTGGCGAAGGCGGCCCGGCGGACGCCTCGGCTGCCTAGCACCTTGTTGAACTGGTCCTGGTCGGTCGTGTGGTAGGAGACCGTTGCGGTCGGGTCCTTCAGTTGGTGGCCGGTGAGGATGCAGACGACGCTCTGGTCGGGATCGATCGTGCCGTCGGCCACCAGCAGTTTTGCACCGGCGACGCTGGCCGCACTGGCCGGCTCGCACCCGTAACCGCCGGCCCCGATCTGGGCCTTGGCGTCGAGAATCTGCTGGTCGGTCACCTCGCGGACCACGCCGTCGCACCACTGCAGCGCGCGGATGCACTTGTTGAAGTTGACCGGCCGGTTGATCTCGATGGCACTGGCGATCGTCGAGGCACGCCGGCCTTCGGTATCCATGGCCTGGTAGAAACGTCGCACCTTGCCCGAGTCGGGCTCGCCGTCGTTCCACTGCACGCCCCGTTTCTCGACCAACTCGTAGAGCGTGCTCGCCCCGCTGGCGTTGATCACCGCCAGCCGAGGCACCCGATCGATCAGCCCGAGCTCGCGCAACTCATGAAACGCTTTGCCGAACGCACTCGAATTGCCCAGGTTTCCGCCGGGAACGACGATCCAGTCGGGGACTTCCCAGTCGAGCGCTTCGAGCACGCGAAACATGATCGTCTTCTGGCCTTCGAGCCGGAACGGGTTCACGCTGTTGACCAGGTAGATGCCCAGTTGCTGCGAGACCTCGGTTACCCGGGCCATGGCGTCGTCGAAGTCGCCGTTGATCTGAACGGTCAAGGCACCGTAGTCGAGCGCCTGCGAAAGTTTGCCGTAAGAGATTTTGCCCGAGCCGATGAAGATCACGGCCCTCATCAGTTTCGTTACCGAACAGTAGAGGGCCAACGAGGCGCTGGTGTTTCCGGTCGAGGCACACGCGGCCCGCTTGGCTCCGACGAATCGGGCATGCGTGAATGCGGCCGACATGCCGTTGTCTTTGAAACTGCCCGAGGGATTCATCCCCTCGTACTGCAAATGGAGCCGTCCCTGCTCGATGCCCGCGTACTTGGCCACGTCGTCGGCCGACTGCAACAGCGTTTGGCCCTCGCCGATGGTGACGCATTGGTCCACCGGCACGAAGGGCAACAGGTCGTGGAACCGCCAGACACCGCTGAAGCAATGCGGCTCGTTGCGACGGGCCCATTTCTTCTCGAAGTCTTTCAACGAGTCGGGCACGGGCAGCCGGTCCCAGTCGTATCGCACATCGAGCAGGTCACCGCACGTCGCGCAGGCAACGCGAACCTCGTCGATCGGGTACGTCGCCCCACAGGCGGGAGAAATACACTGTTGGAATGCTGGAGTCGTTTGAGCGATTTTTCTTGCGCTTTCTAGAGGCTTTGGCGAACCGCAGGTCCCATTGATCGATACCACCCCACCCATTCGGGTGTTATTTCGGCCGCCTTGGTCTAAAAAGAATGGTACCATTCGGGCCATCGAACAGGCCCGTTTCACTCTGATACTCTAAGCCAGCCGACAGAGTGGAGCAAGCCGAAACGAGCGAGATTCGGCCGTGAACTTCGACGCTGCACGGTCTGTCCGTCCGTTGGAATGTCGGCAGCCGGCGATGTGGCCGTCCACACGAACCCCACCGTCGATTGGTCGATTCTTGCAGGTGGTCAATACTACCCCTCAGCAGATCGGTCGTCTTTATTCCTTTGTCCCTAAATACTTGCGTCACCTGGCCTGTAAGCCAGCCCTAAGTATCCAGCACACCTCCCCCCATAGATACCGGGGCCTTTGACGACGGGGTTCTCCGAAAACGGCGTCCTCCAGTTTGACAACGTTGCCTAGGCGGTTTACAATCAGGAGTCTCTGAAGTGCGGAAAGAGGGCAAACCTACGGCATCTCGTTGGGAGTATTGCCATGAAGAAGGCTGACGCGAAGGTTTACAAAGAGCAGTTGCTCACGCTACGGGCTCGGCTGCGCGGAGACGTGGATCAGATGGCCGATGCCACCCTGAAGAAGAGTCGTAGCGAGGCCAACGGAGACCTCTCGAGTATGCCGATTCACATGGCCGATATCGGCAGCGATAACTTCGAGCAGGAGTTCACGCTCAGCCTGATGGAGAGCGAGGAAGGCACACTCAGCCTGATCGAAACCTCGCTGGAGCGAATCGAGGAAGGCTCCTATGGTCAGTGCGAAGAGTGCGGCGTCAAGATCCCGAAGACCCGACTCAACGCCGTGCCGTACGCGTCGATGTGCGTCAAGTGCGCCTCGCGCATGGAACAGGGTTACTAAAGGAACAGGGCTACTGAAGGAGCGGGGTTACCGACTGGCATTCTGCGAAAGTCCAGTTGCCAAAGGAATGAAGAGGGCTGTCGAAGCAACGCCATGAGGGCAGTTCCCGCAAGCCGCTATTTCGTCTTCTTTTCGATCGCGATCGCCGGTTGCCTCCTTGATTTGACGACCAAGAGTTGGATTTTTGGTCGTCTTGGGGCATCACCGGGCCCTCCGTGGTGGTTATGGTCCGAGGTGTTCGGCTTCCAGACCAATCTGAACGAGGGTGCGCTGTTCGGCATGGGGCAGGGCATGGTGGTCATGTTCGCCGGCCTGTCGCTCTTGGCTGCCGTGGGCATTCTCGGTTGGCTCTTTGTCGCCGGGGCCGCACGCGATTGGCTGCTGACGATCGCGCTGGGTTGCGTCACGGCCGGCATCTTCGGCAACCTCTACGACCGGCTCGGGTTGCCCGGGCTGACCTGGTACGCCGGCCACCCGAACCATGCCCTGGGCGACCCGGTCTATGCCGTACGGGACTGGATCCTGGTGATGATCGGTCGGTGGCCCTGGCCCACCTTCAACATCGCCGACGTCTTCCTGGTCTGCGGAGCGGCCATGCTCGTCTGGCATGCAATCTGGGTCCAGCCGCAAAACGACCGAGAAGACAAGCAAGAGATGCCGGCCGGCGAAGCATAGCCGACATATCGTCTAATTCCGTAAGTTTATAAGTCTACTTGACATTCCCATGGAGGCCGTCAAGTTGGCACACTTGCTCAAAGGGCCTCAAACCGACGGCCCGCCCGAGTCGACATCCGAGTCGATGCCCGACCAGACAGGCCCGGCGTAGATTCGAATGTAGCTGGATTCGCAAGAATTCAGACGAATGCGGCGACGCCTGAATTCTTGCGAATCCAGCTACCCCCTTGTCAGTCGTGTTCGATGGGGTTAAACTTGAGGGTTCGGAACCTTCCGCGAACTTCCCTTGATCGCCCCGCGACCCGTCGCCCTTCGCCCGCGACCTGCCAGGTCGATTCGGAGCGTTTCTGCTGTGCGTACGCTGTCACACTTTTTTGATTCTTTGCCGGGACTGCTTCCGCGTCCCAGGATGTCGGCCCTGCCGACAACGCTGTTGTTGGCCATCGTGATCGGTGTGCTCGGCGGCTACGGTTCGGTGCTGTTCACGCTCTTGATCGACTCGGTCCGCGACTGGACCGTCGAGCCGATCGTCCAGGCCAGTTCGTCGAATCGTACATGGCTGTTGGCGTTATGGGTGGTTCCCGCCTTGGGGTTGTTGGTCGTCTCCTGGTTCACGCGCCGCTTCGCCCCGGAGGCCCAGGGCCATGGTGTGCCGGAAGTGATTCTGGCGGTGGCGCGGCACGACGGCGTGATTCGGCCTCGCGTGTCGTTGGTAAAGATCCTAGCCAGCGGGCTGTGCATCGGCACGGGCGGTTCGATCGGGCGCGAGGGGGCCTATCGTCCAGATCGGCTCGTCGCTGGGTAGCATGGCCGGCCAACTCTTCAGGCTTTCGCCTCGAAACGTCAAGGTTCTGGTTGCCGCCGGGGCTGCCGCGGGCATCAGTGCGACGTTCAACGCGCCGTTGGCCGGTGTGATGTTCGCCTGCGAGATCATTCTCGGCAGTTTTGCCGTCGAGAGCCTTGCGGCGGTCGTGGTGGCCAGTGTCTTGGCCGACGTGGTCCAGGTTCATGCGGGCGAACACGGCATGGAAGCAGCCTTTCCGCACGTCTATCACAACTTCCAGGGCGACTGGCAACAGTTGCCCACCTACTTGATATTGGGGCTTTTTTGTGGGCTGGCGGCCGTACTGTTCACCAAACTGCTCTATTTCACCGAGGATGCATCAGGGCGGTGGCTGCCGCGGTGGTGGCAACGGGCCCTGGTCCTCGGCGCCATGGTGGGAATCGCCGGCGCGCTGTATCCCATGTCCCCGCCTGCAGCGACGGCGTCGCTTGAAGCATCGGCGGACGGGGCGGAAGATCCTCATGGCCGGCGGCTGTTCCCGCCGTTGTTCGGCGTCGGCTATGGCGTGGTCGAGTATGCCGTGCATCTCGAACTCGTCGACAGGCCGAGCAGTCTCGATGTGAAGCAACTGGCCACCGAGAATGATGTGAGCCTTGAAGACCTGGCCGATTTCCTCGGCCTGCTGATCGAAGCAATCACCGATTTTCACCGCGTGCGGGTCGAGGATATTGCCGCCTATCTCGACGTGTCCGTCGAAGAGTTGGCGGAGAAACACAACGTGGCCGTCGCCGATCTGGTCGTCTCCCATCACACGCGAGGCCGAGAGAAGGTCGTCCGACTCGATCGTTCGCAGATGTGGGCACAACTCTGGTGGCTCTTGCCGTTGGCACTGCTCAAGCCGTTGATGACGAGCATCACGCTCGGCGGCGGTGGGTCCGGCGGAATCTTCGCCCCCTCGCTGTTCCTCGGCGCGACCTTGGGTGCGTCGTTCGGTATCGTCTGCAACCTCGTGCTGCCCGAGTCGCTCAGCGCCAACCCGGGCGTCTATGCCATCGTGGGCATGGGATGCGTCGTGGCTGGAACCACTCATGCCACGCTTAGCGCCATCATGATCGTCTATGAAATGACGAACGACTATCGGATCATCCTGCCGATCATGATCGCGGCCGGGCTGGCCGGTGCCGTGGCACGGCTGATCGATCCGCAGAGCATCTACTACAAGAAGCTCAACCGTCGGGAGGAGTCGATCGCACGCGGACACGACGTTCACCGTCTGGAACACGTCATGGTCCGCAATATCATGGTCCGCAGCTTCCCGACCGTCCGCGACAGCGACGACCTGATCGAGATCGTGCGCGTTGCCCGAGCCAACTCGCACGTTGAAAGTCTGCCGGTCATGGACGCGGCCGACAAACTGATAGGAATCATCCGCCCCGGCGACCTGCAACGCGTGCTCGACACCGACGTTGCAGCCCATCTGGTCAACGCGGGCGACATCGCCTCGAGGGCATCCTTCTCGTTGCAACCCAACGCGAATCTACTGGAAGCCTTGCGAGAGTTCGGCGCCAGCGACATCGAAACCCTACCGGTCGAGTCCGGCACCGGCGAGTCACGTCGCGTAGTGGGCATCGTGCTACGCAGCGACGTAATGCGCCGCTATCGAGAAGAACTGCTGAGAACCCGTTGATCGGCAATGGGAGGATTGCGGTGACCGTTGTCCGATGGGATAATGGTCCCATGTTGAGGTAACGACTCCACGATGGCACACGTCAACCGGGTGCCGACGGGACAACCGATCCCTGCATGACCCTTTACCCTCTTGTGACGTTGTCACCCAGGCCTTTTT
>JAZFUB010000320.1:0-5274 GCA_036447015.1 Thermoguttaceae bacterium
CGAATCCAATCGTGCTGGGCATCGTCCAGTCGATCCCCAACAGCAAGTGCCCGGCCACCGCACCGACCAGCCCGAAGGGAATGGCCGCCATCACGATCAGCGGTTCGACGTACGACTTGAAAACGAACGAGAGTAGAACGAAAATGATGCACAGACCGATCAGAAAGCCTCGCAGAACGCTCTCGCCCGTCTTCTTCGATTCCTTGCTCTGACCTTCGAGGTTGATCGACACGCCCGGATTGCGCTCCAGGAATCCCTCGAAGAAGTGTTTTTGCAGATCGTTCATGATTTCGGCCGAATTGCCCTCGGTCGTGTCGAGGTCGGCCGTCACCGAGATCGTGCGCCAGCGGTCGACGCGAATGATCTGCGAGAAGCCGCGAACCAACTCGGCGGTGGCCACTTCATGAAAGGGCATCATGCGGCCGTCGGGAGTGCGCACCTTGAAATCGTCGAGATCGGCCAACGAGCGGCGGTCCTCCAGCGCAAAGAGCACTTCCACCTCGAACGTGTCGCCGCCGCGTTGGAACTCTTGGGCAATGCTCCCCCAGAAGGCCTCGCGCAGTTGGGAGGCCAAGGCCGCCGACGTGATGCCCAACAGACGCCCTACCGGCTTGAGTCGCACGCGAACTTCTTCCTTGCCGGGCCGAAGGTTGTCGGTGACGTTGCGGATGCCCGGCTGTCGTTTGACCTCGTTCTGCAGTTCGAGACTGGCCCGTTGCAGATCGTGCAGATCCTTGCCTCGCAGTTGCACGTCGACCGCCTTGCCGCCGGGTGTGACTTGCATCTGCTCAAAGATCAGGCTCACCACGCCTGCCACTTCGCCGACCTCGCGCTGCCAGACCGCCAGAATCTCGTCGCACCGGGCATCGCGCTGGTCGGCACCGAGTAGTTCGACCATGACCTGGGCGATATGGCTCCCCGACTCGGGCAACCCCGGGTTACGCCCCATGTCGCGGCTGAACCCGAACGTGGTGCTGACGTGTCGAATCAATTTCTTGCCGGGCGGTTGGCGTGGTGCGAACTTCTTCTCGACCGTCCCCAGGGCCTCCTCGATCCGAGCGACAATCTCTTTCGTGCGCGTAAGGTCGGTGCCGTGGGGGAGTTCGACCCGGGCAAGGACGAAGTCTCCGTCGAGTTGCGGGAACAACTGGAACTTCAACCGCCCGCCCGCCAGCATCCCCATCGCGATCGCGAACATCATGACGACGGCGGCCAAGATGACCAGCGGACGCCGGGCCGACCAGTCGAGCACCGGGCCGTAGACCTCTTGGGTGAAACGAGCGACCGCCCGTTCGACCGCCTTGCGCACCCGTGAGGGTTCCTTGGGGATCTTCTTCATCGAGTGGCTCAGGTGGTTCGGCAGGATGAAGAACCCTTCGACCAGGCTGACCGCCAGCGCCGTGATCACGGCGATGGGCATCACCCGAAGCATTTTTCCCGTATCGCCGGCCATGGCCAGCAGCGGCATGAAGATGGCCACCGTCGTCAACATCGAGGCGGTCACGCCCATGGCCACTTCCTTGGTGCCCTCGACGGCCGCATCCACCGGCGAGGCCCCCCGGGCGTAGTGGGCGAAGATGTTCTCGCCGATGACGATCGCATCGTCGACGATGATGCCCACCGCCAGAATGAGACTGAACATCGTAATCATGTTCAGCGTCATGTCGGCCCGATCCATCACGAACAGCGTTCCGAGAAAGGAGATCGGAATGCCGATGGCCACCCAAAACGCAATCCGCAGATGCAGCATGGCCCAGAGTGTGAGAAAGACCAGGATGAAGCCGAGGAACCCGTTCTCGACGAGCATCCCCAAACGATCCCTGACGTAGATCGACCAGTCTCCCCAAACCGTCAGATGAACGCCCGGCGGAAGCGACGCTCGACGCTTGGCAAGATAGGCGTCGACCACGTCCTTCACGCGAATCGAGTCTTCGTCGCGAGTCTTGTTGATTTCCAGGTTCACGCAGCGGCGTCCCTCGAACGTCGTTTGGAGCCAGTCGTCCTCGAACGTATCGGTGACCGTGGCAATCGCTCGCAGGGGGATCTTCGCGCCGGGAGAGCCGCCCTGCCCTGCCGAACCACCCTGCCCTGCCGGATCGTCTCGTTCACCTTGCGATGAGACCCGAACGTCGGCCGGGCTGACCTCGACCGTCACATCGCGAAAGTCCTCGGCCGTGCGGCGCTGGTCCATCACACGGATGTTGATCTCGCGGCGCCCCGTCTCGATACTGCCGGCCGGCAGATCGATACTTTGGGAGCGAATCTCCCGGGCAACGTCATTGATCGTCAGACCCAATGCGAGCAGCGCCTCTTCGCTCACTTCGACGCGAATCTGATGTTCGGAGAAACCGCTCGACTCGACCAGGCTGACGCCCACCAGATCGAGCAGCTCGCCCTTGATCGTCTCGCTCAGGGCGACCAGGTCCTTGTCCGACATCTCGTCGGCCCAGAGCGTCACGGCACAGACCCGTTCGATCCGATCCCACTCCCAGATGACCGGATCCTCGACGTCCTCGGGAAAATCGTCGATCTGCTCGACGGCGTTTTCCACGTCGGTCAAGACGTCGCGAAGTTGCTGCCCGTCGGCCACTTCGAGGGTCAGAAAACCGGAACTCTCTCGTGCCGTGGCAACGATCCGTGCGATGCCCTGGATGCCCTCGATCTCCTCCTCGATCCGCTGGCAGATCGTCTCTTCGACTTCCTCGGCCGAGGCACCGCGGTAGATCACTTGGATATTGATGAATTCGGAGGCAAACTTGGGGAAGACCTCTCGCGTGAGCGAGTTGAGCCCGAGAAAACCGAGCAAGATGATGACTAACATCAGCAGGTTGGCCGCCGTCGGATGGCATACGAAATAACGGATCACGGGATCATCTCCGCTGCCGGTTCCGGTTCCGTCCACTGGAAGATTTCCTCGGGAAAGTCGATCTGCAGACGCGGCGCGACCGGATTCTCGACGACCTCACCACGAAGCGGCATGCCTTGGCTGGCCGGGGCCAGGTCGGTCAACACGACCATGTCGGACGCCTCGATCCCCTCCTGGATCACGGCAAGGTCTTCCTCCAACGCGAACACCTTCACCCGGGCAATCTCCAATTCGCCGCCGACCAGCAGAGGTGCTGAGTCGCTCTTGTCCTTTTGCGAAGTGTCGATCGTAGCGCCACGCAGTAAGTAGACTCGGTCGTTGTGCAACGCCTCGCGGGGAATGACCACCACGTCGTCGACCGTCGCCCCGTAGGCCGTGACCTTGCAGAAGACATCGGGAATCAGCGGCGGACGGACGCCCGGCTGGACGCCCTTGTATGGATTCGGGACCTCGACGATCACGGGAATCGTACGCGTGCCCGGATCCAACGAACTGGCGATTCTCACAACCCGACCCCACCAGGTCCAGCGGCGATCCTTCGTCCCCCAACTCACCTCGACCGGGATCCGCAACTGCTTCCAGAACGATTCGATGCGGTCGAACTGCGTGAAGTCCAGCGGTTCCATCGCCTGCACCCCCTCGGGAAACAGGGCCGACATCTGCCGGGCTTCGACCATGGCCACGACCTCGGCCGTGTCCAACGACAGGAATGTCCCGAGCCGCTCGCCGACCGAGACGTACTGATTCTCCTCGACCGATTTCGCCGCACATCGGGCGGCCGACGGCAGACGGATTTCGCACTCGGCGAGGTCCCTCTCGGCTTGTTTCAACTGGGCATTGGCCGCGTCCAACGAGGCTTGCAACAGGTCGCGCTGGACCGGCAGAAGCGCCAATTCATTGCGAGTCCGTTGTAGCGTAGTCAGGCTGGTGATGTAGCTCTGCTCGGCCGCCTCTAGAATGGCGAGTGACACCGCGTTGCGTCCGAAAAGCTCACGCTGCCGCTCGTATTCGGCCGAGGCAAGCGACGACTGGCGTTGCAGAAGTTTCAGGATCTCGCGCAGGTTCGCCTCATTCTGCTCGGTTTCATGCAACTGCTCCTTCTTGGCCCGGGCCTCGGCCTCCAGACGAGTGACCGATAACTGGTAGTCGGTCGGATCGATCCGGACGAGCAACTCGCCGGCCGGCAGGATTTCGCCCGGCTCGAACCGAGGGCTGATTTCCATGGTCCGACCGCTCACCTCGGCGATGGCCGTCCACTGCTGAGATGCCCGGGTGGTGCCATAGGCCGTGATCGCCAGACGGTGCGACGATTTCTCGGCTGCGAAGACACGGACCAATCGGCCCGGGTCCTTCGACGGCGCACCGGACGGCCTCGGGCGGGTCGCGATCAGGTACGCGCAGACACCTCCACCGATGGCAAGCAGAAACAGCACCATCGCAGCGTAGGCCCATGGGCCGTCGAAGCGGCGCCTCAGTCCGCTTGGAGTCGTTGCCTCTTCCATGTTGTTCCGTTTGGTCATCTTTTCCGGGCTGGCATACCTCCATCTCGGCTGCCAGACGACCTAATCGCCTGTTTCAAATGTAGGTTGCCACCGGTACCGGGGGACCCTATTTCTGCGGCCCGATCGGCTTCAGGCGGATATTCCGGTAGGCCACCGGACCATGATCGCCCTGGAGCATCAGCGGCCCGAGCGGCTTCTCGTCGCCGAAGCTTGCGGCCCGGGTGGGCCCGGTCACCTCGACGTTCTCGTGGACCGTCTGGCCGTTGTGGACCACTTTGACGAACTTCGCGTTCGCGATTTTCTTGCCGGATCCATCAAAACGGGGGGCTAGGAACGTCGCATCGAACGTCTGCCACTCGCCCGGCTTGCGGCTGGCGTTGACACGCGGCGGGTGCCCTTCGAACCCCCTGCCCTTCTCCCATCGCTGATAGATTCCGCCACAGTCGCCGTGTTTGAGGTCCGTGACCCCCCAACTGTCGAGGATCTGGATCTCGTAGCGCCCTTGTAGATAGACGCCCGAGTTCGAGCCTTTTGGGACCATGAACTCGACGTGGATTTCGACATCGCCGTGCTCATGCTTGCTGTGCAGGTTTCGGGTGCGTCCGGTTTCACCGTTGAGGATCGCACCGGTTCCTGGGCGAGAGCCCAATCGGGCCTCGTTGGCCGGATCCAATGCGACTTGGCCGACGACCAGCCAGTCACCTGTGTCACCCTTCCAGGTGGAAAGGTCACCGGTCACTAGCGACACTTTTCCCGACTCGGCGGCCAGACAATTCGTCGCGAGGATTGCGACACTGAGCAAAGCGACCATGTGTAGGGCGGCATGTCGACGATTGGGATTCCACATTCTTCCAGCTCCTTGTTGAACGATGATTCGGTTGAAAGATGCCATTTCCAGAAAACTGT
>JAZFUB010000321.1:0-5862 GCA_036447015.1 Thermoguttaceae bacterium
CACCGGGTTGACCGCCTTGTCGGTCGACAGGGCGACCAGCTTCTCGACGCCGCAGTCGATACACGCATCGATCAGGTTCTCCGCGCCGCCGACGTTCGTGCGGATACATTCCTGCGGGTTGTACTCGGCCACGTCGACGTGTTTCATCGCGGCGGCGTGGATCACGAAATCCATGCCGCTGAGCGCCCGACGCAATCGCGAGGCGTCGCGCACGTCGCCGATGAAATAGCGAATTTGCGGAAAACGGCTCGGCGGGAACAGGTTCCGCGCCATGTCGACCTGCTTCTGCTCGTCACGGCTGAAGATGACCAGCCGGCTCGGCGGATGGTCGCGCAGCAGCATTTCGACGCATTTCTTCCCAAAGGAGCCGGTTCCACCGGTAATCAGGACGCGCCGGCCCTCTAAGATCGACATGGAGTCTCTTTCCGAATTCGGCGGGCCAGATCGCCGGCCCCTCGGATTGGGCGGCAGACCCACGTTCGAGTCGATATCCTGCCCGCTTCGGCGGACAATCCGCGCGGCATTCTACACGGATCCCCATTCTCGGGACAGGGCACTTTCTGCCACACCGGGCGGACGGGCGGCGGCAGCTAAACGGGGAAGTTGTTGATCGGTCGCCCCCAAAACACACCCGTCCAAGCCCACCGACGGCGTTCGGTGGGACCGGGCGCCGGGAACGGGTCCCACCTAACGCCGTCGGTGGGCTTGGACGGGTGTGGAACGTGAGGAATTCCCGGACGGCCTCACGCAAGCCGGCAGAGACACCCTACGACTCATCCGACAGTTGTGGTTCGCCGACTAGCCTCCATGTCAGGGGGGTGCCGCGGGTGATGTCGGCGGCGGCGCAGCGTCCTAGAACCTCGGTGAGGTATTTTGGCGGCAGGCCGTGGCCGGGTCGAATGGAGCGGACGTTTTTCGGGCCGAACGGCTCGCCGGCCTCCATATCGGCCACGACGAATAGCGAACGCCGGAACACGCGGCTTGCGTTCTCTTTCGGGCTGGTGCCGTACTGCACACCGCCGATCGCGCGGCGAACGTTGCGAACGTCTTCGATGAGTCGGCGCAATTCGTCGGGAGTGGCCGAGAAGGGCGAGTCGGGCCCGCCTTCATCGCGAGAGAGGCAGACGTGCTTCTCGACGAGGCAGGCCCCCAAAGCCACGGCGGCGACGGCGGCGGCCGTGCCCATCGTATGGTCGGACAATCCCACGGGCACACCGAACGCCTCGGCCAGATGCGGGATCGTTCTGAGGTTCATCTCTTCGGCCGGGGCCGGATACGCACTGGTGCATTTCAATAGGCCGATCTGCGTAGCGCCGGCTTGCCGCGCGGTTTGGACGGCCTCCTCGATCTCGGCCAGCGTTGCCATACCGGTCGAAAGGAGCAACGGTTTCCCGGTCCGGGCCACTCTCTCGATCAGCGGCAGGTCGACCAATTCGAAGGAGGCGATCTTATGGGCCGGCATGCCCATCTCTTCGAGAAAATCGACCGACGTGGCATCGAACGCCGAGGAGAAGCAGGTGATTCCCAACTCGTCGGCAACGGCCTTCAGACGCGGTTGCCACGACCAGGGCATCTGGGCGTCGGCATAAAGATCGTACAACGTGCGACCGTCCCACAGCGTGCCTCCCTCGATGCGAAAACATTCCCGCTCCGAGCGAATCGTCAGCGTGTCGGGCGTGTAGGTTTGCAGCTTCACGGCATCCGCGCCGGCCTGCTTGGCCATACGAATCAGCTCGACGGCATGGTCGAAGTCCTGGTTGTGGTTGGCCGACAACTCGGCGATCACGTAGACCTCGGCATCGGCACCGATCGGGCGGCCGTCGATCGTTAGCGGCCCGGCAGTTCGATCATTCATCGGCGGTTCCTTTGGTTCGAAGGAAACGAAGCGGCCCATCCGGTTCGTCCGACCGAGGGATGGCTTCCTCGAATCGAGCCTTGCGGAAGAGACGCTTCGAGGCTTCGTTGTTCGGCTTCGCCAGCGCAAGGATTTTCCGCAGCGCAGTGCGGCGAAAGACTTCGGCCACGGCTGCGTCGATCAGCGAGACTCCGTAACCGGCCTGACGATGCTCCGGGGCAATGCTGATACTGATCACGGCACAATCGTCCTCCACGCGGTCCGCTGCCCGATCGAAACGCACTTGGCCGACCGGCGTGTCGTTCTCGTCGCATCCGATGAAGAGATGGCTGTGCGGATCACGAAGCTTGTCGGCGAACCATTGTTCGTGCGATGCCCAGGGGATCGGCTCTTCGGAGAAGGAGACGGCCCGAACCGCCGGGTCGTTGGCCCAATGCCACAACATACGGCAATCGTCGCGACGGGCTCGGCGAACTCGAAGTCTTCGGTCCAACAATCTCAACAGCACTCGGTCGGGTCCCTCGCCGTCGACCAGGCGGCGTCCCTTGCGACCCATCGTTTCTCGGGCGTCGGCGTCTTCGAGGATCTCTTGCAACAGCCGGGCCAGTTCCGTGTCGGTCAGTGCGGCCGGGCATGCCAGGTTTCGGGCAACGCCGGCCGTGGCCAGACGCCGGGCCACTTCGCGCTGGTTGTCGGCCAACACGAACACCAGGCTGGGCAACCCCATGAAGGCCCGTTCCCACGACGTGGTTCCCCCGGCCCCCAACGCCACATCGGCCCGGGCCATCAACTCGGACATATCGTCGACGTTTTCCAACAGACGCAACTCGACTGCCGAACCGCTCTGCTCGGTGAATTCCCGAAGGTCAGTCTTGGTGCACTTCGAACCGGTCACCAGCGTGACTTCCAGCCGCCCGACCTCTAGAGAGTTGACCTCCAAACAACCGATCGCCCGGCCGATCTTCGACAGGACGTCGGTCGGCACCGTGCCGCCGAGGCTGATCAGCAGTCGACGGGCAACCGCCGGCGTGCGGCGCTGCCAAGTGCGCCATCGACGGAATTCGCGACGCAGCAAGGCGTAGCGGGGCCCCAGCAGAAGACAGGTAGACGGCTCGCGACTGGGGTAAAGGGTCTCGTCGGCATGCAGGTTCTGATTCAGTACCAGATCGGCCCAATAATGCGAAGCATGGCCGTGGTCGTCGACGACCAGAAGCTTCAGCCCTGCATCCTTGACGGCCTGCTGGTAAGCGGCGTCGAAATGGTATCCGTCGAGCACGACCCAGCCGGCCCCGCTCTCTTGGGCGATCCGAATCGTCTGCCGTGCGTCGTCGCGCGTTGCCGGTGGACAACTGAGAGACACGACTTCGATCTGTTCTGTCTGCCAGCGGCGTTTCAATCCATCGGTTGCCTCGACAGCGACCAGCGTCGCATCGTTTCCCGCATCGCGCCAGGCCTGGGCCAAGGCCAAACAGCGCATCGCGTGCCCGAATCCGATCCGGGCCGTTGCATCGGCGCGAATCACGAGCCGAGCCGGCCTTTCCACGATCGGTGTGCCGGGCGTCGTCGGCAGATCGTTTTGCGATGCGGGCGGTTCCATGATGTTGGATGGGTGATATTGGATCGAGCGTCGTTCAGGACATCTCGCCGCAAGCGGCATTGATTTCTGCCAGTTCGGGCTTACGCCTGAGCAGTTCGAGGACGTCGGACCGGTCGAAACACGGGTTCGTGGGATACAATTCCTCGAAAACCCGGCGGGTGAACTCGAAATCCTCCGGCTCGTCCACCGTCCATCTCAGGTGGGAGAAGTCGGCCTCCTGTCGAAAGCTTCCATGCGTGAAACGATCCGGCCGTTCTCGCACGAACAGGGTCACGTGCTCGCGATGCTCCGAAGTGACGGCCTCGCGCCATGCCCGTTCGAGAGTGGCAAACGACAGTGCCTCCACGTCGAGCCCCTTGGGAAACGTTCGTTGCAGGACGTTGCTGGCATAATCGACGTTTGCCCGTTGGTAGTGGGCGACGACTTCGTCGATCAGTGCCGGGTCGGTCAGCGGACAATCACCCGTCAGCCGGACCACATGGTCGGCCGACCACTGCCGGGCTGCCTGGTAGTAGCGGTCCAACACGTCGGCCAACGACCCGCGAAAACAGTCGACTCCGATCCGGCCGCACGCCTGCTCGACCGGATCGTCGGACGCCTCGACGCTGGTGGCCACGATCAAACGGTCAAGCGTCTCGGCTCGCCGCACCCGCTCGATTTGTCGCGCCAGCATGGGCTCGCCAAGGATCGGCTTGAGCACCTTGCCCGGCAGACGGGTGGAAGAAAGTCGCGCTTGTAGAATCGCCAGAATCATTGCTGCCTTTCCTAGGGCTCGATCACCCGGTCACCGCCCGAACCGACTCGATCACCCGATCGACGTCACGGTCCGTCATGCTCGGATGCAGCGGTATGGTCAAGGCCCGGTCGTAGTGCTTCTCCGCGCCGGCGAAATCTCCCGGCGCATGGTCGAATCGTTTTCGGTAATACGGTTGCAAGGGCACCGGGTAGTAATGCACCTGGGTCCCGACGCCTCGGGCCATGAGCTGCTCCATTACCCGTCGACGGGACTTGCCCAGGGCCTCGAAATCGACGTGCAGAGAGTAGATATGCCAAGCCGACCGCTCGACGTCGCGACACGCGGGCAGACCGACGTGAGGGAGTCCGTCGAGCGCGTCGAAATAGCGGGCGGCAATCTCCCGCCGCCGCTGGATGAATCGATCGAGTTTGTTCAGTTGCGACGACCCCAACGCACAGTTCAGGTCGGCAATTCGGTAGTTGTACCCGACCTCGTGCATCTCGTAGTACCAGGGACCTTCCTCGGGACGGTCGAGTTGGTCGACGGCTTTGGTCATCCCGTGGTTGCGAAAGCGTCGCAGACGCTCGGCCAGCCGATCGTCGTCGGTCAACACCATGCCGCCCTCGCCGACGGCAATGTGTTTGACCGGGTGAAAGCTGAAGGCGACCATGTCGGCCCATTTCAGCGACCCCACGGGCGTTGAGTCCCCGTGGTTTCCTCCCAACGCATGGCAGGCGTCTTCGATGATCACGGCACCGGGACACGTCGAACGGACCGTCGAGCGAATGGCCTCCATATCGCAGGCCAGCCCGGCGAAATGCACGGGCAGTACCACGCGAACCTGCTCGGACAGGTGCGGCTCGAGCGTCTCGGCGGTCATCAGCACGGAATCGAAGTCGACGTCGGTGAAACGCGGCACGGCTCCCGCATGAATGGCGCAATTGGCCGTGGCCAGGAAGGTAATCGCCGGCACGACGATCTCGTCACCGGCTCCCACTCCGGCCGCCAGCAACGACAAGTGCAAGGCCGCCGTGCCCGAGTTGCATGCCACCGCATGCCGCGCATCGCATCGATCGGCCACCGCACGCTCGAATCGTTCGACTGCCGGGCCTTGGGTCAGGTAGGGCTCGCGAATCGCTCGGGCAATTTCGGCCACATCGTCTTCTTCGATGAGGTGGCGGCCGTAAGGGATCACTTCCATTGCTCATCAGCCCGCAATTCGCAGCGAAGGCCTGCCTTGGTCCTGCGAATCGGAGCAATGCTCCTTGATCATGTTGCGCAACTGCTCGACCGAGAGCCACTGTCGGTTCGTGTCGCTGGAATAGCTGAAACCGTCGGCACATCGGACCGTGCCCGGCTGGTCGAGTTTCGATTTCCTCGAAAACGAGTTCAACACCGGCTCGATGACGTAGTAGTCCTCGAATTCGACCGTGTGACGGGCCTCGTCGAGCGGAACCATGCATTCGTGCAGCTTCTCACCCGGCCGAATCCCCACCACCTCCGTGCGGCACGTCGGCCCGATCGCCTTGGCCAAATCCATGATCGTCGTGCTCGGGATCTTCGGAACGAAAACCTCGCCACCCTCCATCTGCTCGAACGCCCGGAAGACGAACTGCACGCCCTGTTCCAACGTGATGATGAATCGGGTCATGCGAGGGTCGGTGATCGGAAGCA
>JAZFUB010000322.1:0-3251 GCA_036447015.1 Thermoguttaceae bacterium
ACCGAGAGCGATGACCTGCTGGAGATGGCCCAGGAGGCCAGCATCATCAAGCTGGTCAACGAGGTGTTCCTTGAGGCGATTCACGAGCGGGCCAGCGACATTCACATCGAGCCGTACGAATCCGGCCTGTCGATTCGCTACCGGATCGACGGCGTGTTGCAGGACGCGTCAGTACCCGCCACGGTAAGCAGGTTTCAGGCGGCCATCATCAGCCGCATCAAGATCATGGCCCGGCTGAACATTGCCGAAAAACGCCTGCCGCAGGACGGGCGGATCAAGCTGAAAGTGTCCGGCCGCGAGGTCGACATCCGCGTATCGATCATTCCCATGCTGCACGGCGAAGGCATCGTCATGCGGGTGTTGGACAAAGACCGCATGCAGTTCTCGCTGCGAGGGATCGGCATGGGCGACGATGTCTATACGCGGTTTTCTCGGCTGATCAAACAGCCGCACGGCATCCTGTTGGTGACCGGGCCGACCGGGTCGGGAAAGACGACCACGCTCTACAGCGCGTTGAACGAGATCAAGAGCGAAGAGACCAAGATCATTACGACCGAGGATCCGATCGAGTACCAGCTTGGCGGAATCAATCAGATCCAGATACAAACGAAGGTCGGGCTGACGTTCGCTACCAGTTTGCGAAGCATCTTGCGTCACGATCCCGACATCGTGCTGGTCGGCGAGATCCGCGACCTGGAAACGGCTGAGAGTGCCGTGCAAGCGTCGCTGACCGGGCACCTGGTCTTCAGTACCCTGCACACGAACGACGCGGCCGGTGCGTTCATGCGGTTGATCGACATGGGGGTTGAGCCGTTTTTGGTCTGTAGCACGGTCGAGGGCGTCATGGCCCAAAGGTTGGTGCGGACGCTCTGCAAACATTGCCGGCAGCCGTTTACACCGAAAGCGAACGACATGCCCGAGGATTTCCCGCTGGCGGAGTGCCTCGGCAACGGCAAGACCCTGTATCGGCCGGCCGGTTGTCGCAGTTGCCGCAACACGGGCTATGAGGGGCGGATGGGGCTCTACGAGTTGCTCGAAACCAACGATGAAGTCCGCCGATTGGCGGGCGAACGGGCCGCGACCCACTTGATTCAACAAGCGGCCGTCAAGGCCGGCATGCGGACATTGCGTCAGGACGGCTGGCAGAAGGTCCGCCGTGGCCTGACCAGCATCGACGAAGTGCTGCGTGTGACCAAAGCGTAGGTCAGGCTGTGCCTGACGAGAACAACCATCCGCCTTGCTGTCAGGCACAGCCTGACCTACGAGAACTACGAGAAATCGCTGACAACGCTGCAAAAAGAGATGCCCGAATTCGCTTACACAGCTCGAACCAATTCCGGTGAAGACGTGACGGGTACCATGGTGGCCCCGAGCAAGGCCGAGATGCTCCGCGCATTGGCCGACCGGTCGCTGTTCGCGATGCACGTCAGGAGCAAACGGCCGCCAGGGGGCGCTATTCGGTTCTCTCGCCGGGTCAAGGCACAGGTGTTGGCCACGAATTTGGCTCAACTGGCCGATCTGTTGCAGAACGGCGTTCCGTTGCTCGGTGCGCTGGACATCCTGACGGAACAGGCCACGGTTCCCCGGCTGGCCGAGGTGTTGGCCGACGTGCGGGGCCAGGTTGCCGAGGGAACGTCGTTGGATCGGGCGTTTGCCGCGCACCCCGACGTGTTCGGCGAACTGACCGTCAGCATGGTTCGCGCCGGTGCCGAGGGCGCGTTTCTCGAAGACGCTCTGAAACGGGTGGCCGATTTTCTCGAACTGCAAGAAGAACTCAAGGGCCGTGTCGTCGGTGCGATGTCGTATCCGGCCTTTTTGGCCGTGGCCGGCTTCGCCGTGACGTTCGTGCTGGTCGTTTTTTTCGTGCCCCGGTTCGCTTCGTTGTTCACGC
This sequence comes from Thermoguttaceae bacterium, assembly GCA_036447015.1. Taxonomy (GTDB): domain Bacteria; phylum Planctomycetota; class Planctomycetia; order Pirellulales; family Thermoguttaceae; genus JAZFUB01. The sequence continues at coordinate 1,892 of JAZFUB010000322.1, forward strand.
GGCTGGAGCAACAGGGCGGCGGTCTGCCTGCGGCCACGATCGCATTGCTCTGGATCAGCGATACGTTGGGACGTTACGGTCTGGTGATCGGCGCCGTATTGGTCGGGTTCGTGCTCTGGCTGCGCGGCGCCCTGCTCACCGGGCGAGGCCGCCTGCTGGCCGACCGCTGGAAACTGAAGATACCGCTGGTGGGCAAGATCTTGCTCGGCAACGCCGTCTCGCGGTTCTGCCGTGTACTGGGCACTTTGTTGCGCAACGGCGTGCCGTTGCTGAGGGCTTTGGAGATCAGCAGCGACTCGACCGGCAATCGGGTGCTCGCCGGCGCTATTCGCGAGTCGGCCGAGAACATTTCGGGCGGCGACACGCTCGCAAAGCCGTTGGCCGATTGCGGGCTGTTTCCCCGACCGATCATGGCCATGATCCGCATCGCCGAGGAATCGAACAACCTCGACGAAGTCCTGGTCAACGTGGCCGACGGGCTGGATCGAAAGACGGCTAGGCAGTTGGACATCATGGTGCGGATGATCGAGCCGATCATGTTGTTGGTGATGGGCGGAGTCATCATGTTCGTGCTGGTGGCGTTACTGCTGCCGGTCTTCGACATGAGTGCCGCATTGGGTTAGTCGATTGACGTATGAAATTACAAATCGGGTTCCGAACGAAGGTGCCCGAGAGCAAAGTCGATTCAAAAGGAGGAATCACGAATGAAACGCGCGGCAATGAAACGTTCGGTGAATCGAAGGCCGCGGCGCAGCGGCTTCACGCTGATGGAACTGCTGGTCGTCTTGGGGATCCTGGTGCTGTTGGTGGCACTGGTCACGCCCAAGATCCTTGGGACCCAGGAGAAGGCCGATATCAACTTCACCAGAACGCAAGTCGGCAGTTTCAAGGGCGCCTTGGAGCGATACCACTTCGACATGAGGGGCTTTCCGACCAGCGAACAGGGATTGCAGTCGTTGGTCACGACCCCGAGCGGTGGGGACGGCACCACCTCGACCCGTTGGGACGGCCCCTACACCAACTCCGACTCGCTGCCGAAAGATCCCTGGGGGAACCCCTATCAATATGCCTATCCGCCCACCAACGGCACTGGAAAGTATCCCGACATCTGGTCGGCGGGCCCCGACGGTCAAGACGGCACCGAGGACGACATCTGCAGTTGGACCACGACCGCCGTCGATGGCGAGGAGAGCCTCGGAGAGGACCTCGGAGGTGAGTTGGGTGATGAATTGGGTGATGGATTTGGAGGTGACGACTTGCTGGGCTCGGACTTGGGTGGAGGGATGGAACCGAAGTTCTAAGCAACCAACGCAAGATCCGGAACTCACGGTTCGGCACGTTATCGTCGTTTAGCGGCCGG
>JAZFUB010000323.1:0-3110 GCA_036447015.1 Thermoguttaceae bacterium
TCGTCTGCGAAGCGATCGTCATGATATTGTTGCACGCACTGGGGATGCGAGGAATCTGGGGCATCGTCTTGGACCCGATCCTGCTGGCCGGACTGAGCACCCCTTTGCTCTACAATCTCATCGTCAAACCGTTGCGTGACGCAATCAGGATGCGAAACCGGGCAGAGCAGGAAATCGCACAGTCGCATGGAACCTTGGAGACCATACTCCAGGCGTTGCCCGTCGGAGTCGCTCTCGTCGGAAAAGACAAGCGAATTCGCCAAGTCAACTCGGCGGCGCTCCGCCTGACGGGATATGACTCCGAAGAGCAAGTCGTCGGGCAGCTATGCCACAAGACGCTTTGTCCGGCGGAGGAAGGCAAATGCCCGATTCTCGACATGCACGAGCGAATCGACAATTCCGAGCGAACGCTACTGCACAAGGACGGCAAGAGTATTCCTATCCTGAAAACCGTCGTGCCGATTACACTCGACAACGAGGAAGTGCTGCTGGAAGCGTTCGTCGACATCTCCCAGCGCAAGCAGGCCGAACGTGCCCTCGAAGTTGCTGAACAGGCGGCACGCGAGCAGGCCCTGGCGTTGGAACAGTTCAACCAGGCTCTCGAAGAAGCCAATTGGGCAGCCAAGGCTGCTTCTCAGGCAAAGAGCGACTTCCTCGCCAACATGAGCCACGAGATTCGCACGCCCATGACCGCGATCCTGGGGTTCGTCGATGTTCTGCTGGAAAATCTCAAGGCCGAACAGGACATCGGGGCCGCCGAAACGATCAAACGCAACGGAAAGTATCTGCTGCAATTGATCAACGACATTCTCGACCTCTCCAAAATCGAGGCCGGAAAGCTCAGTGTGGAACGCGTCGCCTGCTCGCCGGTCGACGTCGTGGCCGACGTGGCGTCGTTGATGCGAGTTCGTGCCGAAGCGGCCGGTCTTCCCATCGAGGTCCAATACGTCGGCTCGATCCCCGAGTCGATCCACTGCGATCCGACACGACTACGCCAGATACTCATCAACCTCCTCGGCAACGCGATCAAGTTTACGGAAACGGGAAGTGTCCGCCTCGTCACGCGACTTGTTCGAAGCGATGAGCGGCCGCCGCTGCTGCAATTCGATATCATCGACACCGGCATCGGGATGACCCAAGATCAGACCGCGAAACTCTTTCGGCCCTTCTCCCAGGTCGACGCTTCCATGGTCAGCAAAGTGGGCGGCACGGGTCTGGGATTGGCGATCAGCAGACGCCTTGCCCGAATGCTCGACGGAGACGTTACCGTTACCAGCAAACCGGCCGTGGGGAGCACATTCACTGTGACCATCGCAACCGGCCCGCTCGAGGCAGTCCAACTGATCGAGAACCCGACCGAGGTGATCCGCGATCGGAAGCCGCGAGAGAAGAAGACGCCCGACCCGACGATCTCGCTTCCCTGTCGGGTCCTGTTGGCCGAGGACGGGCCCGACAACCAGCGATTGATCAAACATCTCCTCAACAAGGCCGGAGTCTCGGTCGTCATCGCCCAGAACGGCCAGTTGGCCCTCGATTGTGCGACTTCCGCAAGCCGCGACGGCGCGCCCTTCAATGTCATCCTGATGGATATGCAGATGCCCGTGATGTCCGGTTACGAGGCAACGCAACGATTGCGACAAGACGGTTACGAAGGTCCGATCATCGCCCTGACCGCCAATGCGATGGCCGGTGACCAAGAGCGGTGTCTCGAAGCGGGCTGCGACGAGTACGCCACCAAGCCGATCGACCGATCCCACCTGCTTGGCCTGATCGCTAAGTATATGCAGAGCCGAGATTCAACGGCCTCGGATCAAAATGCGACTGCCGGACGCTGACTACACCTCCTCCATTCAGCCACGGCCCGTTTAGCTGTCGCCGGCACGGCGACTTTGCCGAAGGCCTCTTCGAACGTCAAGCCGCCGTGCCGGCGACAGCCAAACGGGCCGCAAGCTCTGGACACGCATCTCCCCTCGTGGTAAAAGACTCGGCAGAAGTTCACCGAGTGCACGGAGGTACGTCGATCATGGAAAAGGCCGCTGGAACGCCGCAAGTTGCCCTCCGACTGATTCTCGCCATCGGCCTGCTCGGGCTCTGGGGATGCCACCGGCAGTACCGACTTTCCAGTGAAAAGTCGCAACCGACCCCGACGCAACCGTCCCTAGAGTTGCCGCCGGATCCGCCAGGCGACACGGCCGACCCGCCGATCCACGAGCCGGCCCCGATCGACTTTTCGTCGTTGCCGCCGGATCCGCCCGCCGCCGCCGACCAATTTCCCAACTGGATCGCCCAGCATCGCCGAAGCCTGAAGTGGCAACGCCACGAGACGCCGCCGCAACTGACCGCCGCCGTGCTGGCCCAGTCGCTGGAATTGGGCCGACGGTACTTGATCCGGAATCAGAAACCGGCGGGCAACTTCAATTATCAGTACAATTTCGTCACCCGGCAACTCGACCCCAACGACAGCCAGGTCCGCCAGGCGGGGGCCACCTGGGGATTGGCTCTAATCTTGCGGCACCGACCCGACCCCGAAACCCGGGCCGCGCTGGATCGGGCGCTGCGGTTCTTCTTCCAGCACACCAGGCCCGGCCCGGACCCCGGGACGCTGCTGATCGCGTATCCCGAAGAGCGTGATTGTGCCACCGGCACGGTCGCCCTGGTCTCGCTGGCGGTGATCGAGTATCTCCGCGCCGATGCCGAAGGGCGTATCCGCCTCGACGACGCCTATCGGGCCGAACTGCACGGGAAACTCGACGGCTATCTTGCGATGCTGGGGCACCTGCGAATGCCCAACGGCCGCTTCGCACAATCGTTTTCACTCGTTTTTGGACGCAAACTGCCGCTGTCGAGTCCCTACTTCGACGGCGAATCGCTGCTCTGTCTGATCAAGGCCGCCAAGTACCTGCGTCGAGACGACCTGATCACGCTGATCGAAGAATCGGCCATGGCCATGGCTCGTCACTACATCCTCGAGGCATGGCAGGACGATCCCGACTCGAAGAAGACGAAGGGTTTCTTTCAGTGGAGTTGCATTGCCTTTTGGGAATACCAGGACGCCGGCTGGCGAGATTCCCAGGTCTTTGCCGATTGCGTCATCAGCCTGGCCCATTGGA
>JAZFUB010000324.1:0-9984 GCA_036447015.1 Thermoguttaceae bacterium
AACCCGATGCCCGGTGCGGGCGGTTCGTCCGGCTCGGGTCATGGAGGAGGTCACCACGGCGGTCCGCCGATCGGCACCGGCACGGTCTCCGGCTCCGGGTCGGCGACGACATCGTCGGGCACGATCCGATCGCGCTCGCAAGTCGAGTCGCTGATCGATCAACTGGGCCGCACGCCGCCCGAGTGGTGGGATTCCGTGCCGTTGGACTACCCGCCGTCGCTCGATCTGAATTGGTCTCAGCCCCCGCCCGGCAGCCCATGGAACAGTCAGAAGAACATGGGGCAGTACATCTGGGACATCATCAATCCGAATCCGACCAAGTGGAAGTCGGGCGTCCGGCTCATGCATCACCTGCTTTCAGTCCACAAGAGCCGCCCCGAGAAACAGGCCCAGGTGATGAACGCCTTGGGGCGAATGTACCAAAACCTGTTGGGCGACCATGCCCGGGCGGCCTTCTGGTGGCGCAAGGCGGGTGCCGACCGCGACACGAACTCGCCGCGCGGCATCAACCTGGCCGTCTGTTACTGGAAGTTGGGCAACAAGCAGATGGCCATCGACTTGCTCGGTCGGCTGCCCGTCTATTTCTCGGCCGTCAAACTGTTTGCCGACATGGGCGAGACGCAGACCGCGCTGCGCTATGCCGAGGCCGGTGCACGGGGAGAGTCGGCCGATCTGGCCTATCTCTATGCGGGCGATGCGTGCCGCGTGGCCGGCCGATACCGCGACGCGATCGCGTACTACGAAAAATGCCTCCATTTGCCGCCCGTCGGACGTGTCGCCAAGCGGATCGAGCGAAACCAACAGCGAGCCCGGGCCAACATCGAGGGGATCAGACTGTTCGACACGCTCGACCTCAGACGCGTCGCCGACGGCACCTATCGGAGCAGCAGCCCCGGCTACGTCGGCCCGGTACACGTCGAGGTGGTCGCCCGGTCTGGCCGGATCGAGTCGGTCAGAGTGACCGGGCACAAGGAAAAGCAGTTCTTCTCCTCGCTGACCGAAACTCCCCGCAAGATCGTCGAGAAGCAGGGCGTCAAAGGCGTCGACGCAACCACCAACGCCACGATCACCTCCGAAGCGATCATCAACGCGACGGCCAAGGCACTGGCCGGGGGGATGCGAGGCCCGTAGCTGGTCGAGTCGGCGGTGAGTAAGTTGGACAGAAACATGGGGGACAGAAAAATAGTGATGCAGAGGGACCCCACCTTGTGAAAGTGGGAAGTTGCCACGAGTTATCATCCTTATTCCTTACTCTATTTTTCTGTCCCCCATGTTTCTGTCCAACTCCTTCTGCCTCAATTTGTCGGCAGACATTTGGTTGTGGCTTCGCTGCGATGGGTCTTACTGAGGTGCCACTATGATCTACGGATACGATAGACGAGTGATCAACGATTACGGGCTGAAGGAGATGCGTGAAGTCAGCATTGCAGCATCGTCCGATGACCTTCGAACGCTTGCTGAATTTCTGGCGAATGCTGCTGATGACGTCGACAATGCCGAGTCTTGCCATTGGCACAAACATGTGCCAGATTCACTTTGCCGAGTGTTAGGTTGCGATATCATCGTCCTAAAGGGTGGCGCAACAAGTGACAACTGAGCCGAAAAAGGGGACATTCTACTTATTGGTGAAAAAGTAGAATGTCCCCTTTTTCAAACCCGAGAAACGTTGAGGAATCGTGATGCGTTTGAATTGGTTTGTGTCGCCGCGAAAAGGCAAGCCGGGCCCTTTGCGGCACGTGCTCGGTCGACTGGCTCCTACGTGGCTCGCCTCGCCGTTGCGACGTGTCGTTCAGACGGCCTGTTTCGTCGCGTTCCTCGGTCTGTTCTGCTACGTCTGTTGGCCCTATACGGCCCGGCCCACCCGCGTTTGGCACGGCTGGCTGCCGGTCGAGGTCGACGCAGAGACTGGCGCGGCGACGATCGCCGTCGACAGTCGGCCGACCGAACCGCCGCAGCCTGATACCGTGTTGCACGTCGTCGACGCCGGAACTCCGGACAACAGCTACCTGGGCGTCTTCGAAATCACCGAGGTGGCAGACACGGAGTTGCACATAGCCCCGGTCGAGCCGCTCAGCCCCGAACAACTCGACGGGCTGTCGATGAGCTTCGGGCCGTGGTCGCTGCAAGAAACGGCCCCCGGCGCTTGGCCGTCGCACTATGCCGACGACCTTCTGGCGAAAGAGGAGGAGACGTTGCCGGCCGATGTCTTTCTGATCATCGATCCGCTGGTAAGTCTCTCGACGGCTTTGGCCGGAAAAACCTGGATCTGGTCGCTCGGCTGTGCGGGCGGGATCCTATTGATCTGCCTGCTGATTCCGCGTGGGTTCTGCGGCTATGTCTGTCCGATGGGCACGCTGATCGACCTGTCCGATTGGGTCGTGGGACGACGCGTGCCTTGGTTTCGGATGTCAACGGTCGGTCGCTGGAGTCGGCTGAAGTATTACTTGCTGGCAGTGACGCTCGTGGCTTCGCTGTTCGGCGTGTTGTTGAGCGGTTTCGTCGCGGCCATTCCCATGCTTACTCGCGCGGCGGCCTACCTGATCACGCCTCTACAGACGGCGGCCGAGCGAGGATGGCACCAGGTGCCGCCGCTGGGTACCGGGCAAATCGTTTCGATCGGGCTGCTGTTGGCGGTCTTGGGGCTGGGTGTGCTGCGGCCCCGGTTCTGGTGTGCCTATGTCTGTCCGACCGGGGCCGTCTTCTCCGTGGCCAACCTGCTGAGGCTCACGACGCGCAATGTCACGCCGGATTGCATCGGCTGCGGCAAGTGCGTCGACATCTGTCCCTTCGACGCGATCGAGCCCGACTTTTCGACGCGAGGGGCCGACTGCACGTTCTGTCAAACCTGCGGCGGCGTATGCCCCACCCGGGCAATCGAATTCGTCGGGCGATGGCGCGGCACGAAAACAGCGACTGCGGCCGACGATTCGCCCGCCGTCGGTCGTCGTGGCTTTATGGCGGCCGGCGTTGGTGTCGTTGCGAGTACTGTCGGCGGTGTTGGGCTGGCCGTGGCGACCAAGGCGACCGGTGCGCGGTTGGGCGATCCGGCAACCAGCCTGCCGGTGCGTCCTCCCGGCAGCCTGCCAGAGCAGTTGTTTCTGCAAACGTGCATCCGTTGCGGCGAGTGTCTTCAGGCCTGCCCGAACGACGTGCTGCAACCGCTCGGACTCGAGCAGGGCATTGAGGGGCTGTGGACGCCATACGTCGTGGCCGACTGGTCCGGCTGCGAGGCGAGCTGCAACAACTGTGGGCAGGTCTGTCCGACCGGTGCCATTCGGGCCTTGTCGCTTGAGGAGAAGAAAGCGGCTCGAATGGGGCTCGCCGTCGTCGACACTACGACGTGCCTTCCCTACGCGGGCCACTCGGCCTGTCAGTTGTGCGTCGACGAGTGTACCGCGGCCGGCTACGATGCGATTGAATTCATGCAGGTCGGCACGGCGGTCGACGAATTGGGCAATCCGATCGAGGGCACCGGTTATCTCGCACCGGTCGTCCTGATTGGGCAGTGCATCGGCTGCGGTCTGTGCCAGACGCGATGCTACGCGATCAACGCCAAGGAAAAACGCCTGCTGAAGCAGACGGCCATCCGTATCGAAGCGGGAAGAGACAAAGAAGATCGCCTCACCAGCGGCTCCTACATCGCCCTGCGCGAGGCGGAAGAAAAGCGGCGTAAGCAAGAGCAACAGAAACGCCTCGAAAAGAGCGGCGCCGACGGCGGTTACTTGCCGGAGTTCCTGAATTGATCGAACTGTTATCCGTCGGAACACGTCACTCAGCGTAGCGCCGTAGCGTCTCGACCAACTCGGCAACCATCGCCTCGGTATGCCCGGCCGTCAGGCTGATTCGCAGGCAGGCTTCGCCTTCGGGCACGGTCGGCGGTCGGATCGCCGGCACGAACAGTCCCCGCCTCTGTAGCTCGGCGGCCAATGCGACCGCTCGGGCCGACTCGCCCATCACCAGCGGAATGATCTGGCTCGCCGACCGGCCCGTGTTCCAACCCTGCTCGGCCAACTGTCGGCGAAGTTTGGTCGCTTGGGCCAAAAGTCGCTCGCGTCGCCCGGGCTCGTCGCGGACGATTTCCAGGGCCGCCATGGCCGCGGCATAGGCGGACGAAGGACCGGCAGTCGAGAAAACGTAAGGGCGGGCACGACTGACCAACCACTCGATCAGCGAGCGGCTGCCGGCCACGAAACCTCCGACCGAGCCCAACGCCTTGCTCAGCGTGCCGATACGAACGTCGACGCGATCTTCCACACCCAGTTGCTCGGCCACGCCTCGCCCGCCCTTGCCGAACACACCCGTGGCGTGGGCTTCGTCGACCAACAACATCGCGTCGTGTCGCCGGGCCGACTGGGCAATCTGCTGCAACGGGGCCAGGTCGCCGTCCATGCTGAAGAGACTGTCGGTCGCGATCAGGCGACGGCGATACTTGCCGGCACGTGCGAGGAGCTCGTCGAGCCGCCCGCAATCGCCGTGCGGATAGACGCGAACATCGGCCCGGGAGAGTCGACAGCCGTCCCACAGGCTGGCGTGGTTCTTCCGATCGGCGAAGATCACGTCGCCCGGTCCGGCCAGCGCGGCGATCGTCCCGGCGTTGGCGGCATAGCCCGACGAGAAGACCAACGCCGCTTCGGTCCCCTCGAAATCGGCCAGTTGGCGTTCCAACCGCTGTAATGTCGCGCCGTATCCGGTAATCAGCGGACTGGCTCCGCTGCCGCATCCCTCGTTCCGCAGGGCCTCGACGGCCGTCTGCGACAACCGCGGATCGGCGGCCAGGGCCAGATAGTCGTTCGAGCCGAAATTGACCATCTCCCGGCCATCGATCATCAATCGGGCTGTCTGGGGACCGTCGCGGACGCCTCGCCGCCGACGAAGGCCTTGTGCGTCCAGATCGGCCAGTTCCCGGTCGATCCACCCGAGCGGTTGGTGCGTAGAATGGTTCATGGGGATTGATTACTGTCGGACTTTCGGATGCAGATGTTAGCCGCCGGGCTTGCCCGACGTTGGTTCGCCATCACGACGGTGGGCAAGCCCACCGACTAGCGAAACACGTAAGTGGTGCCACAACCGTGACTTATGGCTCGCTACGCGTCATTTAGCCACGAGCCGCCAAGAAAACACTCGGTTCCTCCCGTTTAGCATGCAAGATTTCTTGGGGGCACGGAAACTATACTCATGGCCATGCTAAAACGCAACTCTCGCCGACAAACGCCCAACGGCCCCGACCGACCGGCGATCGACTGGCCGGCCGTTTTGGCCCGGCATGACCGCTGGCTGCGAACGGTGGTTCGGGCCCGATTGGGCGAGCCGCAGGCGGTCGACGAGGTGATGCAGGAGGTGTCGCTGGCGGCGGTGCGGCAGAATTCGCCGTTGAACGACCCGGACAAAGTGGCCCCGTGGCTTTATCGGCTGGCCGTCACACAGGTGTTGCTCTATCGGCGGAAGATGGGGCGCCAACGGAACCTGACCGACCGCTACGCCCAGCGCAACCGGCCGACCGAAGGGGATAACCGCGAGCCGGACCCGCTCGGTTGGCTGTTGGCCCAAGAGCGACGCGATCAGGTGCGGACCGCCATGGCCCGTTTGCCGCGGCGCGATGCGGAAATCCTGTTGTTGAAATACACCGAGAGTTGGAGTTACCGCGACATCTCGAAACATTTGGGGATCAGCGAAAGTGCCGTCGAGGCCCGACTGCACCGTGCCCGCGGGCGGTTGCGGGCGGAACTGACGGCCATGGAAGTTGTTGAGGCGAAACGATGAACCCGATCGACCGAGACGTATCCTGCGACGACGACCACCGCTTCGACCTGCTGGTCGACGGCGAACTGAGCGAGTCGCAACGCCGCGAGTTGCTCGCCGCTCTCGACGACGAGCCGGGCGGGTGGCGCTGCTGTGCGCTGGCGTTCCTCGAAGCCCAGTGCTGGAAGGACGAGTTCGGTTCGATGGCTCGGGGGTCGGACAAACCGGCACCGGCGTGGCGGCAGCCACGGACACGGCAGGGACACCTAGGCACGCTGTTGGCCATGGCGGCCAGTTTTCTAGTGGCGCTGCTTCTCGGCTCCCAATTGCAACCGCTATGGCGCGGACAGTCTGCGGACCCAGCGCCGAGAATGCCAGTAGCCGAGGGAACCGGTGACACCCTCGAACCGGCACCGCAAACGTCGCCGCTGGAGACTCCCGAGCGGTCCGAGGAACTGTCAAGCTCATGGCAGATGGTCACTCTCGACCCGGTCGTGGGTCCCGACGGCCCCAGCAAACCGATGCGACTGCCTGCGATCCAGCGCGACACAATCGATCAACGATGGCTGCAAGGCCGACCGACGGCGATGCCGGACGAAGTGTTGCAGGCCTTGGTGCAGAGTGGTCATCAGATACGACAACATCGTGAATGGATGCCGATGAGGATGGACGATGGTCGGCAGTTGATCGTGCCGGTCGAGCAGATCGAAGTACAGTATGTCGGACATCCTGAACTGTAAGGTGTACGGTGTGTGCTTGCACGCACGTGCCGAATGTCGTAGCAGCAAGGAAGACACGATTCCCTTTCACTTTTTGCAATCTAAGGAGAAATAGCGATGGTACAACATTTCAGTAGTTGGCTGGGCGGCTTGGCGATCGTGCTACTGCCGGCCGCGACGGGTTTCGCCCAGGAGGCGGCCGTGAAGGCCGATGTGCAGACCGGTTCGGTACGTGTGCAAGTCGATGCAAACTCGGCCGAGACCGATGGTGAGTCGGTGCAGGTTCAGATCAATGGACAGCCCGATCCGATTCACGTCGAGCCGAAAGAGGGGCAGCGACAAAGCATCCGCGTGCATGCGGGGCCGGTTCATGTCGAGACGCAAGGAGGACCGGAGGGAGGCGTGCGTGTGCATGCCGGGCCAGTTTACATCCGAGGCCGGTGGTCCTTCGGCGATCAGCCGGTCAAGCTTGGCAAGTATTGGATCGGGCTGGCATTGCAGCCGGTCCCTGACACGTTGCGTGTGCAGCTGGGTTTACCCGAGGGGCAAGGGCTGGTCGTCGCCAAGGTACTGCCCAAGAGCCCGGCCGCCGAAGCCGACCTGCAGCAGCACGACGTGCTGTTGACTGCCAGCGACAAGCCGTTGGGCGGACTGACCGACCTGCTCGCGGCGATCGACGAGGCCAAGGAAACACCCCTGGCGTTTGGATTGATCCGTGCTGGAAAGGCACAGAAGATCGTCGTCACTCCGGCAAGGCGTCCCGAGTTGCCGCCGGGCCCCGTACTCAAACATGTGCCGCGGCTTCCGGCTATCGAGTCCGGGCCGCCCCATCGCGAGTGGCAAGAGTACATCGAGCGGTTCTTACCGCGCCGACTCGACGGAAATCGGCCGTACCGCTTCCGGTTCTACCACCCGGGCGTGATCCTTCCGCCCGGCGCCGCAGTCTCTCACCCGATTCCCGGCGACCTGAACGTGACGATCAACAAACAGGGCGACCAGCCGGCCAAGGTCGTTGTCAAGCGAGGTGACCAGACCTGGGAAGTCACCGAGGAGACGCTCGACGAGCTTCCCGACGATATTCGGATCCACATCGAACCGATGCTCGGCCGAACGCTCAACTTCACGGGGCTCAGCTTCGATTTCGTTCCCAACCTGCACATGCCGGGCCAACCGGAAGGCCAACTGCCGGAGGACCTCGAATGGCACGAGGTGCAGCCGCAGACCCGTCTGGAGAGACGCATCGAAGAGTTGAACCGACGTGTCGAGGAGCTACACAAGTCGGTCGACGAGTTGCGTAAGAAACGTCAATAGCGTTTGGCGATGTTAGCCGCTGGGCTTGCCCCGCGCTGTGATGGCGGCCCAGCGCGGGGCAAGCCCAGCGGCTAACACGCCCGATGGTGTCACGCGTGGCTCGGTGGTATACTGCGGGCATGGGTGACGTTGAAGACACAATCGCTGATGGGGACTCCTGCGATCAAGATCTGATCGATGCCCTGCGGTTGTCGCTCATCCCGGGCGTTGGGCCAATGATCCGCCAATCGCTTCTCGAACGGTTCGGATCGGCTCGGGCCGTACTGGAGGCGGCGCCGTCCCAGTTGCAGACGGTTCCCGGCGTCGGGCCGAAACTGATGCGGAAGATTACCGAGGACGCCGAGCAGATCGACGTGCAGGGAGAGATCGACCTGTGCCGGCAGCACGGCGTCGAGATCGTCATGGAGTCGCACGATCACTATCCTCGGATGCTGCGCGAAATCCACGACCCGCCCGGCGTGCTCTTCGTTCGCGGTCGCCTGACGCCGGAAGACGCCTTGGCCGTGGCAGTCGTCGGTACCCGGCATGGCAGCCGCTACGGCCTGCGGCAGGCGGAACAGCTCGGCGGCAGTCTGGCCCGGGCCGGATTGACCGTGGTCAGCGGACTGGCCCGGGGTATCGATTCGGCGGCCCATCGCGGCGCGCTCGCGGCCGGTGGACGAACCATCGCGGTGCTCGGCAGCGGCGTGTTGAACATCTACCCGCCGGAACATGAGGAGTTGGCCCGTCAGGTCATTGCCCAAGGGGCCCTGCTGAGCGAGGCTCCGCCGCTGGCGCAACCGCTGGCCGGTACGTTTCCTCAGCGCAATCGGCTCATCAGCGGGCTTTCACTCGGCGTTGTCGTGGTCGAAGCGGCCCAGCGCAGCGGAGCGTTGATCACCGCAAGGCACGCCATGGAACAGGGACGAGAGGTCTTTGCCGTGCCGGGCCAGGTCGATACTCGCACCGCGGCCGGGTGTCACCGATTGATCCGCGACGGGGCCAAGCTGGTCGAGACGGTCGATGATGTGCTCGAAGAACTCGGTCCGTTGGTCGAGGCCGCGCCTCGTGAGGACGGTTCGCTGGTACGTCATCCGGCCGAACTGCAGCTCAACGAGTTGGAGCAGAAAGTGCTGGCGGCCATCGGTACCGAGGCGACGCTGATCGACCAAATCGTCACCGAAAGCGGTCTGCCGGTGCCACGGGTGCTGTCGACGATCAGCGTGCTGGAGATGCGTCGTCTGGTACGGCGTCTAAGCGGCTCGACGGTTGCACGCGTCTGAGGCTGCGACTGAGCAGGACCTACTTGAACGGGGGCCTACTTGGAGGTGTCGCGCTGAACGATGTCGAGGATGGCAGCCCGATTCTCGTTGGACCATCGTTGGCGGGCCGGTAGCCGTGCTGTTCGTCGGCTTCCTTCCGACCAGTCGGCCGAGCCGCTACGGCGACGCCATGCTCCGGCGCCGGCAAAGGCCAGACCGATCAGCGACCAGATGGCCAGCGTGGCCGGTTCAGGCATCACATGGTGGAACGACGCCATCGAGGCGAGCGACAAATCGGGCGATGCCTCATCGGCCGTCGGGGCGGCCGTGCCGAGCCACTCGGGCATGAATCCCAGGGCCTGGCCGGTCTCGCAGACTGAAGCGATCAGCGCGTCGCCGTCGGTCGAGAAATCGCCCATCGGGCTGAAATCGGAAAGGTAGACGACCGTTTCGATCCGCGGCGTCAACAGGACCGGGATATCGTACAGCGACGACTCGACAAAGGTGAACTCGTAAAACGCATACGTCGATGTGGGGCCTAACTGATCGGTCCAGAGTGTTCGGCTGTAAAGGCGGCCGTCATCGCCGCAGGGCGAAGACTCGACAATGAGGATCGCCCCATTGACTTGGGCCACGGCGACCAGCATCAGCATAACAACCATCGCAAGTGTTTTACGTTTCATCTCCCCACTCCTGGGTATAAGTCGCAACCTGTTGTCGTTTCCGTACATACCACGTCGTCTTCTATAAGCCTATAGGCCGCCGACCCGCCATTCCTGACATCGAAAATCCGGATTTTTCCAAAAAACAAGAAGAAACGGCGGAAGACTGACACCAACTATCCGTCGAATCCACCCCGAAGGGGTGGGATTCCGCAATCGTGGGCGAAGAAACTACACGGATGGGGGATGTCGTAGCTGGATTCGCAAGAATTCAGTCGAATGTGGCGACGACTGAATTCTTGCGAATCCAGC